>CAYHRW010000113.1:0-3327 GCA_964359105.1 uncultured bacterium | reverse complement strand
GTCGTGGACCTGGTCGGCAACGGTTCCATGATCGGCTACCGGCGCACCGTCGCCTTCCCCCTGACGGGCAGGACGCAGACCGCTCCGCGCTCTCCCGGCGCCACCGTGCAGGGTTTCCCGGCCGACCTGCTCCAGTTGCAGGGGCAGATCATCGGCGACCCGGACTTCGACCTCCTGCGCATCACCGCCGGCGGCGATTTCAGCCTGCCGGGCCCCGGGCACACGCGGCTCAGCCGCCGTCTCGATGGCCAGTGGGCGGTGGACAGCTTCTTCGACATCACCTACCGCATTGGTTTCGTGGGCGCGCCGGGCGGCTCGTTCGCGGGGATGTCGGGCTCCACCACGTCCTCGTCGCGGTATGACGAAGGGCAGGGAACGGGCGCGGCGTGCATCGTCCCCGAGGTCTCGGGCACTGCGGCGTTCCCTGCCACCTGCGCCGGAGGCTACCTGAGCCTGCCGGGCGCGCTGGTGCTGAAGGACGGCCTGCCGCCCGGCACCCTGCTGCTCGGCGCCATCAGATGGTACGACGTGGTCCTGATCTCGGAGGTGCCGGGCGGGAGCCTGGGCGGAGCGGCCCAGACGTTCTTCGGCACGGCGGAGATGGACGTCACCGGCACCGGGCTGCTCGCAGGCTACAGCCGCGTGCTCACCCTCCACCTCAATGGAGCCTCGGAGACGGCCATGCGCTTCCCGGGCACCACGCCGCAGAGCTTCCCGGCGGACCTCACCTACTTGCACGGCCAGTTGCCTCCCGGCGACCCGGACTTCGACCTGCTCCGCATCACCGCCGGCACGGGCTTCGGCATGCCGAGCCCCGGACACACGGTGTTCACGTACGTTCCCGTCAGCAACTGGGCGGTGGACAGTTTCTTCGACATCACCTACCGCGTTGACTTCGTGGGCGCACCGGGTGGCGCGCTCGCCGGGATGTCGGGCTCCACCACGTCCCAGAACCGGTTCCAGGCCGGCGAGCCGCCGGCGCTGGCCGTCCCGGGGGGCGTGCCGCGCGCGCTGCGCGTGAGCCCCGCGTTCCCGAACCCGGCTTCGGCGGGCTCGCGCGTCGAGCTGGAGCTGCCGCGGACCGCCCGCGTGGAGGCGGGCATCTACGACGTGGCCGGGCGCCTGGTGCGGACCCTCGAGCGGGGCGAGTTCCCCGCCGGCCGGCACGCGCTGCGCTGGGACGGCCTCGACGCCGCGGGCGCACGCGTCGGCGCGGGACTCTACTTCTACCGGGTGCGGGTGGACGGCGCGGCGGAGGTGCGCCGGGTGGCGTTCACGCGTTGAGCGTGACAGGCCACGGCCGCGGGGCCGTGACCGTCGTGCGGGGCCGCCGGACCAATCGAGACCGGCGGCCCCGCGCATTCTCCGGCTATTTCGCGGTCCCGCTTTCGAGCTCGCCGGCCAGCGCGTCCATGTCGTAGATCTTCCGCAGGCCCTCGAGGATGCCGCGCGAGTGCACCGCCACGGTGCGAGCCTGCTCGTCGGTGTAGGCGTAGTCCCACACGAAGGCCTGGATGTTGCCGTCGAACACCACGCCCACCACCTCGCCCGCGCGGTTCACGACCGGGCTCCCCGAGTTGCCGCCGACGATGTCGTTGGTGGTGACGAAGTCGAGCGGAGTCGCCAGATCCACGTCGCCGCGCTGCGCCCTTACCATCGGCGGCAGGTCGAAGGGCGGGCGGCCATCGAAGCTCGCCGCACGGTCGTAGAGGCCGTGGAACGTGGTCTTGTAGGGTACCCGCGTGCTCCCCAGCTCGTAGCCCGCCACCTTGCCGTACGAGAGCCGCAGCGTCCCGGTGGCGTCCGGGTAGGTGGACTTGCCGTAGACCGCGAAGCGCGCCTGCGCGATCTTCCTGCCCTCCAGCGACGCGACGCTCTCGACGTTGTCCTCGTACCAGGCACGCAGCTCACGGTAGGGCGCGTCGAGCCGCCGCGCCCAGACGACGAGCGGATCGCTCGACGCCTCGACCGCCTTTCGCCCACCGGCGACGAGCTGCCGGCGGAAAGCGACATCCGCGAGCTTCGTGCCGCCCACGATCTCGTGCGCCACCTCGCCGGGCCGCCGGCCGCCGAGCGCCGCCTTCACGAACGCGTCGTCGGGCCCGAGCTGGTCGAGGGCTTCCTGGAGCACCGCGGCCAGGATCGCTTCCTCGAGGTCCGGGTAGATGGGCGCGGGCGAGAACAGCCGAAACTTCAGCGACTCGAGCGCCGACTCGCGGTACTCGGCGAAGCGCTTCTCGTTCGGCTTCCCGACCTCGGTCCCGTAGCGCACGATCTGGTTCGCGATCTCGGCCAGCCGTCCCGCGCCCGAGAGCCCGCGGTAGAGGTACTCGCGCTGGCGCCGCGCCATCTCCCGCTCGGCCGCGGCGATGCGGTCCCAGGCGCCCCCCGACGCGGCGGCGAGCGCCGGATCCGCCCCGACCCGCGCGCGCAGCTCGGCCTCCTGCGCGCGCTTCTTCTCCAGCAGCCGCGGGTCGTTCAGCGCTTCGAGGAAACCGCGCAGGCGCTTCAGCCCGTTTTCGATGCCGAAGATGCGGTCCTGGGCGCGCCGCGCCTGCTCCGGCCCGCGCGCGGCGTAGTCGAGATACGCCTGGCGCCGCAGCGCCTGCATCGCGATGCGGGCCGGGACCTCGAGGTCGCGCTCGTACTCGAGCTGCGCGACGGTCTTGAGCCGGCTGGTCGAGCCCGGGTGCCCAGAGACGAAGACCAGCTCGCCGTCGCCCGCCCCCGCCGCGCTCCAGCGCAGCCAGTGCTCCGGGCGCACCGGCTGCCCGTTCTCGTAGATGCGGAAGAAGGCGATGTCCAGGTCGTGGCGCGGATAGGTGAAGTTGTCAGGGTCGCCGCCGTAGAAGGCCGCCTGCTGCTCGGGCGCCATCACCAGCCGCACGTCCGTGTACTTCTTGTAGCGGTAGAGCCAGTACTCGTCGCCGCGGTAGAGCTCCACCACCTCGGACTTGAGCCGGGTCCTCTGGGTGGACTCCTTCTCGATGCGCGCCATCGCGCCCTTGCGCTGCGCGTTCTGCTCGCGGTCTGCGGCCTTCGCGTCCACCGCCGCGAGCACGCGGTCGGTCACGTTCTCGAAGGACAGGAGCACGCCGAGCTCGAGGTCGGGGCAGCGCATCTCCTCGGCGCGCGTGCGCGCGAAGAACCCGTCGCGCACGTAGTCCTTCTCCTGCGAGGACACCTTCTGGAGCTGGCCGAGCGCCACGTGGTGGTTGGTGAGCACCAGCCCGTCCTGCGTGACGAACGATCCCGAGCCGCCACCGAAGCGCACGCTGGCCTTCTGCACGTGCTCGACCCACTGCGGCGTGGGCGTGAAGCCGTAGC
>CAYHRW010000112.1:0-8330 GCA_964359105.1 uncultured bacterium | reverse complement strand
ACCGTGGTCGGGCTCGAGATCGGCCTTGCGCTGGCGTTCGGGCCGTTCTAGCCGCCGCGCTCGCGCACGCGTTCTCGGCCGTCCTGCCCGGCAGCGGCCAGGTCTACGCGGGACGAGTGCGCGACGGTCTCCGGCACCTGGTCTTCAACGGCGCCCTGATCTACACCATCGCGAAGCTGGCGCACGACCGCCACTACCCGGCGGCCTACCTGGTGGCCGGGCTCGAGCTGCCGTTCTACACCGGCAACGTGCTGGGCGCGGGCGCGAGCGCCCGCTCATTCGACCGTGCCGCGCGCCTGCGCTTCACCGCCGCCGCGATCGCGGACGCCGGACGCCACGCCGGTCCCTGAGCACCCGCCCAGCTCCTCGAGCAGCAGGGCGACGATGCGCTCTTTCGCGCGTTCGAGCGCGGGCGAGAGCGTAGTGCCGGGTTCGAGGCACTCGGGCTCGGCGCCGATCACGCTCAGTCGCACGGGCATGAGCCCGAGCTGCTCGAACGCGCGCAGCGTATCCATGAGGCTCCACTGGTGGAGCGACACGGGCTGCGCGTCGTCAAGCGCCCCGGCGAGGTCGCCGAGCTCTTCCACGCGATAGACCGTCCCGGGCGCGCCGCCCGCACGGATCGCATCCACCAGGATGACGTGCGGCCGGCGCGCGAACTCGCGCCCCAGGTCGAACAGCGCGGTGCCGCCCTCGAGCACCTCGACCTCCGGCGGGAGCGCGCCGTCCAGCGCCGCGAGGGCCCGGGCGACGTGCACGCCCAGGCCCTCGTCACCCATCAGCACGTTCCCCACCCCGACCACCAGCACGCCGCCACGCCCGCCGTCCACGTGCGGCCCTCCCCTGCCGTCCCCGGCGCTCAGCTCACCGTGAGCTTCTTAAGCAACTCCCCGCGCGGCGTGAGCAGATGCACCGCGCACGCGATGCACGGGTCGAATGAGCGCACGATGCGCACCAGCGAGAACGGGTTCTCCGGGTCCTTGACCGGCGCGCCGACCAGCGCCTGCTCGATCGCGCCGGGCTGGCCCCTGTCGTCGTGCGGCGAGGCGTTCCAGGTGGTGGGGACCACCGCCTGGTAGCGCTCGATGAGCCTGTTCTTGATCGCGACCCAGTGCCCGAGCGCGCCGCGCGAGGCATCCCACAGGCCGACGCCGCGCGCCTGCTCGGGCATGGTGAATGGGGTCGCCACCGGCTGGTCGAGCTTGATCTGGAGCACCCAGTCGGCCATGGCGTCCGCCATCACCCGGGTCTCGACCGCGCGCGCGAGGTGCCGGCCCAGCACCGAGGCGAGGTGCTCGGGCCTGAGCCGGAGCTGCGCGAGCGCCGCGTTCAGGGCATCCACGTGCGCCGGGTGCCCTCCGCCCACCACCGCCACCATGGCGCGCGCCGCCGGCCCCACCTCGTAGACGGCGTTGGCGTAGCGCGGCGCCTTGAGCCAGGTGTAGCCTGCCGCCTTCTTCGGGTTCGGCGTCGTCACGCCCGCGGCCGGGGCGAGATGGGTCGGCGAGCTGTACCACGCCGAGGCGATGTCCTCGGTGATGCGCGCCGGGTCCACCTTCTCGAACCTCCCGCCGGTGACGCGTCCCATCGGGAAGAAGCGCTTGCGCTTCGTCACGTCCGGCTCGTTGTCGAGGTCGAAGGCGCCGTAGGAGAGGAAGTTCTTCGGGCCGACGCCCACCTCGGCGTACTCGCGGTAGACCTCTGCGACGGTCATGACATCGGGGATGTAGACGTTGTTGACGAAGTCGCTCAGCTCCTTCAGCCGCCACAGGAACGTGGTCACCTTGTCCACCGTGGGCGTCACCGTGACCCCGCCCGGCACGACCGAGGCGCAGTGCGGCATCTTGCCCGAGAACACCGCCGACATCTCGTGCGCCTTGAGCCGGATGTGGAGCGCCTGGACGTAGTGGCTGACGATCGCGTCGCTGGTGCTCTTCGGCAGCCGGTAGTCGGCCTCATAGCGCGGGATGAACGGCGGGAAGTCGGGCCCGCGCACGAAGTCCAGCGCCGCCAGGTGATAGAAGTGGAGCACGTGCGACTGGATGTAGTTCGCGCCCTGGATCAGGTTGCGCATGATGCGCCCGTTGTCGGGCGGCATGATCCCGAGCGCGTTGTCCAGGCACTGCGAGGACGCCACCGCGTGCGCCGTCGGGCAGACGCCGCAGAAGCGCTGGGTGAGCTGCACCGCGTCGAGCGGATCGCGGCCCTCGAGGATCTGCTCGAAGCCCCGGTAGAGCGTCCCACCCGCCCGGGCCTCGACCACGACGCCGTCCTCCACCACCGCCTCGACACGCAGGTGACCCTCGATGCGGGTCACTGGATCCACCATCACGCGCGTCTTCATGGCTACCTCCGCTGGTAGAGCGGCGAGTGCGCATCCGGGAAGCCGGGCTCGGTGCAGCCCATGCACGGAGCGTTGGCGTTGATGCAGAAGTTCACACCGCTGTTCCATTGCCGCACCGGGCAGTCGGCATAGGTGAACGGGCCCTTGCAGCCGATCTCGAGCAGGCAGCCGGGCTCGCCGAACTGGGTGGCGAAGATGCCCTCGTCCATGTAGTCGCGGTAGATGCAGCGGTTGTGCACGGTGCGGCCGAAGTAGGCCTTGAGCCGCCTGTACTCGTCCAGCTCCTCGGGCTTCGGCAGCCCGTAGAGCAGCACGCGTGCGACCGTGCCGATGAACCAGTCGGGATGGCACGGGCAGCCAGGGATGTTCACCACGGGCGTGGCGATGCTGTAACTCTTGAGCACCTCGCCCACGCCCTTCGCCCCGCTCGGATTGGGCTTCGCGCACGCGACGCCGCCGTAGGCGGCACAGGTCCCGGCCGCGAGCACCGCCAGCGCGTCGGGCGCCAGGCGCCGCACCCACTCGAGCATCGTGATCTGGCGTCCGTCCTCCTCGCCGAGCGTGCCGTAGATCCCGTCGTCCAGCGTGGGGATCGCGCCTTCGAGGATGTAGATGAACTTGCCCTTGTGCTTGCGCGCCGTCTCCAGCGCGGTGTCGGTGGAGAGCTTCCCGGTGGCCGCCATCAGCGTCGAGTGGTAGTTGAGGAAGAGTTGATGCCCGGGGAGGATCTGGTCGAGGATGAGGTTCTTGATGCTGGGATGGATGGTGTTGATGACCGAGACCGAGCATCCGCTGCAGGCCGACGCCTGCATCCAGATGAGTGGATACTCCTTCACTGCCTGCTGCAGGGCGCGCGCGACGCGGGGCAGGAACGCCTGGGAGAATTCGGTCACGGCGGTCGCGGCCGTCGCCCACTTCAGGAACTCGCGGCGAGTGAACCCGTGCTCTGGCATAACCCCCTCCAGCGGTGGAGTGAGGGAACCCGGCGTTACGCTTTCAGCCTAGGAGCCTCTCGTCGCGCGAGTCAATGCTCCATGTGTGGCAGGCGCACGTGGCCGAGGCGCGGCATTCATGTTCCACACGAGGGACCTGACACAATCCACCACCGGCTGACAGGTTGTCATCGGGTCGCGGCGGAATCGCGGCGGGTCGGGGGACGGCGCGGGTCAGTCGCGTGGGGCGAGCGGCACGATCAGCGCCTGCCACGGATCGAGCGGGGTGGCGAGGCCGCGGCGGAAGCGGAGCTCCCGGGCGCTCAGGAGGTCCACACCGCGGCGCCGGTCGAGCCGCGGATCGTCGAAGATGACGCCCGCCGGCCGCCCGGAGAAGTTGATGGCCACGAGCACCTGCTGGTTCCCGAGCGTGCGCAGGAACGTGCAGACCCGGTCCGGACAGTTGACCTCCAGCTTCTCGGTGGCGCCGGTGACCAGTGTCTCGTGCTCGCGCCGCACGCGGGCGAGCTGCGCGACGTAGCCCGGCAGCTCGGGATCGCCGCTCGCCCACGGCACCGGCTCGCGCTCGAACAGCCCGGGGCGCGCCACCACCCCCGCTTCCTCCCCCGCGTAGAGCAGCGGGCAGCCCTCGGAGGTGAACAGGAACGCCAGCCCGGCGCGCATCCAGCCGCGCCCGAAGCGATCGGCGGCGCGGCGCTCGTCGTGGTTCTCGATGAAGCGCAGCTTGAGCGAGCCCTTGGGGTAGTCGGCCTTGATTCGCAGGACGCGCTCGACCAGGGACCCCGGGTCGGCGCGGCCGTCGCGCACGCTCTGGAGCGTGCTCCAGAGCCCCCAGTCGTAGGTGATGTCGAACGCGGCGGTGTGGTACTGCGGGCCGTCGCACTCTCCGAGCAGGAGCAGGTCGGGCTTGACCGTCTGCAGCGCGCGCCGCGCCTCGACCCAGAAGGCGGGCGGCACCATCCCCGCCGCGTCGCAGCGGAAACCGTCCACGCCGAGGTCGGCGACCCAGTGCTTCATCGCGCCGATCATGTAGGCACGGAGCCCTGGGTCCTCGAAGTTCAAGTCGATGACGTCCCACCAGTCCGGCTGGGGCGGATGCACGTTCCCGCCGGCGTCGCGGGTGTACCAGCCGGGATGCTCGTAGCGCAGCGGGTTGTCCCACGCGGTGTGGTTCGCCACCCAGTCCATGATGACCCGGAGCCCCGCCGCGTGCGCCTTCGCCACCAGCTCGCGCAGCTCGGGCTCGCCGCCGAGCGCCGAGTCCACGGCGAAGTAGTCCTTCACCGAGTAGGGCGAGCCGTACGTGCCCTTGCGGCGCTCCGCGCCGATCGGATGGACGGGCATGAGCCAGATGCAGGTGACGCCCAGTGCCCGGATGCGCTCGAGGTCGGCGGTGACTTCGGAGAGCCGCCCGCGCGGGCCGTAGACCCGCGGGAACACCTCGTAGAAGACGGCGTGGCGGACCCACTCGGGCGAGGTGAGCGCGGTGAGCGCGCCGCCCGGCTGCGCGACGGCCGGGGCGTGCGGCGCGCAGACGAGCGCGGCGAGCAGGAACGCGAGCGCGGCCAGGCCCGGGCGCCTCATGATGCGTCCTATCGCGCCGGCCGCGCGAGATCCGCGTACACGATCCCGACGAAGTCGTCCGGCTTGAGGAACCCCCTGCCCCAGACCTCGTCGAGGTCGGCGGTGGGCTTCGCCGCCCTGACCTGCTCGAGCGTCTTCTTCTCCCGCACGAGCCTCGCGACGCGGTCGCGCACCTTCGCCAGCATGTCGCGGAACGCCTGGAGCGCGGCGCGGTCGCCGAGCGGCCCGTGACCGGGGATCACCTTCGTGTCGGGACCCAGCAGCGGGAGAACCCGGTCGCACGCCCGGATCATGCCTGCGATCGAGCCGCCGCTCGACACGTCGATGAACGGGTACAGGCCGTTGAAGAACACGTCGCCCATGTGCATCACGTTCGCGCGGCGGAAGCGCACCATGACGTCGCCGTCGGTGTGGGCGGGCGGCACGTGGAAGGCCTCGATGTCGTCGCCGTTCAGGTGGAACGTCACCGTGTCGTCGAACGTCACGATCGGCAGCGCCGCGGCCGGCGAGGCCTGCACGGTCTCGCCGAACGCGGCGATGAACTGCGGCACGCTCATCCGGCGGCGCACGTTGTCGTGCGCCACGATCACCGCGCCGGTGCCCGCCAGGTCCGCATTGCCGCCGACGTGGTCGCCGTGCCAGTGCGTGTTGAGCACGAAGCGGATCGGCTTCCCGCCCCCAATGGAGTCCACCGCCGCGCGGATCTTCCCGGTCAGCCCGGCGTACTGGTCGTCCACCAGGAACACGCCGTCCTCACCCGCGGAGACGCCGATGTTCCCGCCCGCGCCGAGCAGCATGGCGACGCCCGGGCCGGCCGCCACGGCGCGCACCTTCACCTTGCTGAAGTCGTTCTGGGCGTGGAGCGGGAAGGCCAGCGCGAGGGAGGCGAGCGCGCAGGCGGAGAGCAGCGATCGGACGGCTCGAGGGACGAGGGGCATCGGGATCCTCCGGGGGCTGGTTGGGCTCAACTCGACTGGTATAGCTCCGGGTCTGCCTCCAACGTCCCGCCTGGCCTGTGGCGCCGGCGCGCGCGCGAGACGGCGAGCGAGCCACCGACCAGGATGGCCGCGAACACGAACCACTGGATCGCGTAGCTCAGGTGCATGAACTC
Source organism: uncultured bacterium (assembly GCA_964359105.1). Taxonomy (GTDB): domain Bacteria; phylum Eisenbacteria; class RBG-16-71-46; order RBG-16-71-46; family RBG-16-71-46; genus JACRPT01. The sequence continues at coordinate 2,338 of CAYHRW010000112.1, read as the reverse complement.
GTCCAGCTTCCGCGGCGGCAGTCGCAGCGGCCTGTCGGGCACGCCCGGGCCCGGAAGCTGGCGCACGAACCAGGGCGCGAGCGCGTAGGGAAACCGCGCGGCGAGCGAGTCCAGGTCGAGACGCAGCGCCGACCACAGCTCGAGCGTGTCCGCGGGCAGCCGCCGCCACGGAGCGCCGCCCGCGCCGCGTTCGATGGGGCGCGCGAGCCCCGTGACCGAGCGCTCGCCCGGCTCGGGGAACTCCTGAGGCCTCGCGGTGGCGGCGTCGCTCGCGTAGAGCCAGCCGCGGTCCACCAGCACGGCGCTGCCGTCGGCGAGCAGCAGCGGCGTCACCACCTCGACTCCCGGCGAGCCCGCGTGCGCGCGGCCCGCGAGCACGACCTGACGCCGCTCGTCGAAGCGACCGGTCAGCTCGACGCGGCGGTCGCGCACAGAGTCGAGCGGCGCCGCGGCGCTCCCGAGCAGGAGCGGTGTCGCGGCGAGCGCGGCCGCCTGCGATCGGTTCAGGCGCTGCTTCTCGTGCCAGCGCGAGAGCTGCCAGAACCCGAGCCGCACGCACACCGCGGCGACCAGCAGCACCACCGCGGCGACCGCGAGCGAGCGCGGCTTCACGTGCGGCGCGCCCTCACGGCCCGGGGCAGCCCGGACCATCCATGACCCGCTGCTGCGAACGCGATCTGGCCGCGACCTGCTGCGGCGATCCCGCCGGCCGCTCCTCGACGGGGTACCTGACCCCGACTGCGTCGCGGCCGGCGGCCTCGCCTTGCATCTCGCGGCCATCTCGCATTCTCGCGACGCGGGTCATGGATGGTCCGGGCTTGGCGCCGGCGGCTGCATGTCGAAGGCCACGACCAGCGAGGTGAAACCGCAGGTCTTGTGGGTGCCGTCGCAGAACGGCTGGCTGCCCGACTGGCCGCAACGGCACAGGCTCACCTTCGTCCGCCCCTGGAGCCCGAAGGGGCGGCCTTCCATGTCCACGATCTCGAAGTCACCCTCGACGCGGAGCGAGCCGTTGTTCATCACGGTGATGCGGGTCGCAGCCATGCTTGCCTCCGGGAATCCGGTTGGGGGGATGCGCGCACTCTATCAAGTGGTTCCGGCCGGCGCGAACCCGGGCCGAGGGGCCGGCGGCCGGGTCGGGGGAGCCGCGCAGGCCGCTCCGCCCGGCGGCCGCGCCGGGACTTCCGGGGCCTCCGTCCAGCCCACGCTTCCCGCGGTCGGCGCGCCGCAACCCGCCAGGATCGGTGGCCGTAGTATGCTCGACGCGGTGATCCCGGAGGCGAGCACCCGGCGGCCCCGCCTTCCCCTGTCGGGCGGGCCGCGCGGCCCGTTCCCCGGGACCAGCGGAGGGAGGTTGCTACGGTGTTCGAGCTGCTCACGCTGGGGCTGGTGGCGGTGGCGGTCATGGCCGCCGTGGGTCTGGTCGCGATGCTGCTGTGGCTGGTCCTCCTGCCATTCCGGCTGCTGGGGTTCGTCTTCAAGGGTCTGCTCGCCCTGCTCTTCCTCCCCTTCTTCGCCCTGATCGGGCTCGTGATCGCGGCGCTGGTGGGCATCCCGCTGCTGTTCCTGGTGCTGCTCCCGCTGGCGCCGGTGGTGCTGCTCTTCGTCTTCATCTGGTGGCTGGCGAAGCGCGGCGTCCAGAGGGCGGCGCCGGCGCCGTAGCCGCGGTCAGATCCTCGGTCGCAGGGCCTCGGTAGCTTGCGCGGGGCGCGGGCTTCGCGCATCTTCTCCGCCTCGCAGCGCGCCGCGCCACTCCCACGCCATCCGAAACCGAGGGCCATGTCTCCCGACTTCATCTACACCATGAAGGACCTCCGCAAGGTGGTCCCGCCCAGGCGCGAGATCCTCAAGGGCATCTGGCTGTCGTTCTTCTACGGCGCCAAGATCGGCGTGCTGGGCGCGAACGGCGCCGGCAAGAGCTCGCTGCTCCGCATCATGGCCGGCGCGGACCCGGATTTCATCGGCGAGGCGTTCCTCGGCAAGGGCTACACCGTGGGCTTCCTGCCGCAGGAGCCGCAGCTCGACCCGGCGAAGAACGTGCTCGAGAACATCCAGGAGGGCGTGGCCGACAAGATGGCGGTGGTGCGCCGCTGGAACGAGATCAGCGCCAGGTTCGCCGAACCCATGGACGATGACGAGATGGCGAAGCTGCTCGAGGAGCAGGCGAAGGTGCAGGACCGGATGGACGCCGGCCACCTGTGGGAGCTGGACCGCACGCTCGAGATCGCCATGGACGCGCTGCGCTGCCCCCCGCCCGAGCAGGAGGTCGCCACGCTCTCGGGAGGCGAGCGGCGTCGCGTGGCGCTGTGCCGGCTGCTGCTCCAGCGCCCCGACCTGC
>CAYHRW010000111.1:0-8334 GCA_964359105.1 uncultured bacterium | reverse complement strand
CCGCCGTCCACGTGCCAGATGCCGTTCACGCCGAACGTGCGGTCCTGCTGACGCGAGTTGATCCGGTAATTCGCCTGGTTGCCGATGTCCAGACACCACCACGGACGGCTCGCGTCCGAGAGCGTCAGGCCGCCGGTCGAGCTGTACACCCGGCGGATCGGCCACCAGCCCTGCAGCGAGTCGTTCTCGCCCAGGCCCACGTTGAAGTTGTCCCAGTCCCACAGGCCGTTGGTGCTGATCGACGGCATGTTCGGGCCGGTCCCGATGAACCACGGCGCGCCCGAATTGGGAGAGGCCGCCAGCGAATGGCCCACCCAGGTCGTGTCCACGCCAGCAGCTGCGGAGGTTCCAAGCCTCGATGCGCGCGTCAGCCGCTCCTTGGCCATCTTGCCGTTCATCAGCTTCAGGCCGACGTCATCTCCTCCGACGTACTCCTGAGCGAACGCCAAGTTCGTCAAGAAAGCAGCCGCCCCTGCAAGCAGGGCGAGCGCGACGAACGACTTTCTCATTTGACTACCTCCATCGTCGCAATGCATGGGCAATGCGAAGTCTTCCGAGTACAGATTGCGAGCGAGGTGTCGCCAGAAACGAATCGGCCGACGGAACACACAGGCTTACGGAGCTCCGACGGCAGATTGCCGCACTGTAGAGTGCCAATCCCCCCTTTCCGCTGCCGGCGCCATCCTTAGGCAGTTCAGATGGAACCGACACTGATTATGCGCGCGATCTCGGATGGAGTTGCCGACGCCACCCGGGCCGCTGCCAGCCCGAGCATCGCCTGCAACCGCGGAACTTGAGGTGCTTCCTGGGGGTTAGAAAGGACGCACCAACTACCCCAGCACGACTGAGAGGCTAGGCCCGGGGACAGGCCTATGTCAATCCGTTTTTTCGCTGGGACTTGCCGCCCGTTCCGGAAGGCGTCCGCCGATCCGGAATCGGACCGCCCCGAGCCTCTCGACCCACCCCGCATCCTGGCTCGCCACCAGCACCGGCACCCGGTCCGAGGCTTCCCTGACCAGCCGGCCCAGCGCCGCCTGGCGGCTCCCGTCGAGCCCGGCGGTCGGCTCGTCCAGCGCCAGCAGCGAGGCGGGGGCGATGAGCGCCGCGCCACCATGAGCAGGCGCTTCTCCCCGCCCGAGAGGGTCCAGGTCCGCCGGTCGAGGAACGCTTCGGCGTCCAGACCCAGGACGGTGAGGCAACCGGCCGCCCGCTCGAGCGCCGCGGCCCGCCCGACCCCCCGGCTCACCGCCGCGTAAGCTACTTCATCGCAGGCTCTTTCCTCGAAGATCTGGAGCTCCGGGTACTGCGTGGTCATGAGCGCCGCATGGCCGGCCGGGAGGTGGCGGACGACCTCGACCTGGGCGAGCTCGAGGAGGCCCGCGGCGGCCGAGAGCAGCACGCTCTTGCCCGCCCCGTTGGGCCCTTCGAGCGCCGTGACCCCGGTGGCGTCGACCCGGACCTCGAGGGCGCTGTCGGTCCGCACGCAGGGCCCGTTACCGCCCCCGGTCCGGGGCGAGATCCGCAGGGTGAGCGCGGGCGGTCCCGGCGGGGCTGCGTCCGGCGCCGAAAGCGCCCGCTCGACCGGAGAGCCCGTCCAGCCGGGCAGGTCCATGGTCCGGTCCGCGGCGGCCCGCTCTTCCGGCTCCTGGGTCACCCACAGCACCGCGAGCCCGGCCGCGACCTCTGCGCGCAGCGCCACCAGCAGCGCCGCCCGCGCGGCGGGATCGAGATGAGCGCCCGCCTCGTCCGCCACCAGCAGGCGCGGGCGGGCAGCCAGCGCCGCCGCGATCAGGACGAGCTGCTGGCGGCCGGCCGAGAGCTGGTGCGGGTCGCGGGGCAGGTCGTCTTCGAGCCCGAAGCGCGCCGCCCACGCGGCTGCGACCCGCGCCGCCTCGTCCCCGGGGAGCCCGAGGTTGCGCGCCGTGAAGGCCAGCTCCTCGGCCACGGTGGGCTGAAGCAGTTGGCTTGCGGGATCCTGCAGGACCACGCCGACCGCGGCGCGCTGCCCGCCCCCGGGTCGCGTTCGTCCCGCGGGTCCGGCGGGCGCGTGGGGTCCGAAAGGCGCGCCGTCGAGCAGCAGTGTGCCGCGCTGCGCCGGCCACAGCCCCGCGAGCGCCAGCGCCAGGCAGGTCTTGCCGCAGCCGTTGGGACCCGAAAGCGCCAGCCATTCGCCGCGCGCGAGCTCCAGGGAGACGCCGCGGACCACGGCGGCCGCGGAGCCCGGGCGCGAGTCCGGTGGGCCGTCGCCCGGCGGCGCCACCCACAGGTCGCGCGCGACCAGCAGGCTCACGGTCCCGGCTCCGCCCTCCAGTGCCACGCCGCGAGCGCGGCCTCCGCCACCTCGCGCAGCGGCCGGCCGGCGCGCTCGGCCGCGGCGCGCACCGACTCGAATTCGGGCACCGCGCGCTCCCCGCCTTCGGGCAGCGTCGCGACCTTGAGCGCCACCGTCCCGTACGGCGTCTCCACCTCGACCGCGCGCCGCGCCAGCTCGTAGCGCTCGTCGTGGCGGACGCGCACGCCCAGCGTCGAGCTCTCGGTGAGGAGCATCCGCGCCAGCGAGCCGGCCTGCTCCGGCTCGGCCACGACCACCAGCCACAGCCCCGGACGCCCCTTCTTCATCACGCCCGGCACCACCATCGCGTCGAGCGCGCCGGCCGCGAGCAGCTTCGGCACCAGCGCGCCCACGTACTGCGGATTGTCGTCGTCGAGCGCGGTCTCGAGCACCGCCACGCGGCGGCGCGTCAGGGCGTCGCCCGCGGCCTCGCCCACCAGCACCCTCAGCACGTTGGGCTGCTGCTCGAGGTCGCGGGCGCCCGCGCCGGTCCCGACGCGGTCCAGGCGAAACGCCGGCGGGCCACTCCAGTCTTGGACCAGCGTGGCGAGCAGCGCGGCGCCGGTGGGCGTGGTGAGCTCGAACTCCGGGCCGCCGGGCTCGACCGGGGCGCCGCGCAGCAGCAGCGCGGTGGCCGGCGCCGGCACCGGGATCGGCCCGTGATCCGACATCACCGTCCCGCGCCCGAGCCGGGGCGGCGAGGCGTAGACCTTCTCGACCCCGAGCGCGTGGAGCCCGAGCGCCGAACCGGCGATGTCCACCAGCGCGTCGGCCGCGCCCACCTCGTGGAAATGCACCTTCTCGACCGTGGTGCCATGCACCTCGGCTTCGGCCGCGGCGAGCCGGCGGAACACCGCGAGAGCGCGCTCGCGTGCGGCCTCCGGCAGGTCGGACCGCTCGATGATCGCGGCGACGTGGTGGAGGTGGCGGTGCGGCTGGCGCGCGTCCTCGACCTTCACCTCGACGCGGGTCGCGGCGAACGGCCCGCGGCGCACCTGCTCCACCGCCACACCCACGCCCGCGAGCCCGAGCCGGCGCGGCAGCGACCGGACCTCGTCGGCCGGCCAGCCGGCCGAGACCAGCGCGCCCAGCGTCATGTCGCCGCTGATGCCGGAGAAGCAGTCGAACCAGGCGATGCGCACGGGGTTCTCCGACCGGCGCGGCTCAGCGCTTCCGCGCGGCGGTGTTGATGAGGTGCGCGGCGTAGCCCGCGCCGAAGCCGTTGTCCACGTTCACCACCGTGACGCCGGCGGCGCACGAGTTGAGCATGGCGAGGAGCGGCGCGAGCCCCTTGAAGTGCGCACCGTAGCCCACGCTGGTGGGCACCGCCACCACCGGGCGGTCCACCAGCCCGCCCACCACGCTGGGCAGCGCGCCCTCGAGACCCGCGACCACCACTACCACGCGCGCGTCGCGCAGGCTCCGGCGATGCGCGAGCAGGCGGTGGAGCCCGGCCACGCCCACGTCGGCCACCAGCCGGACGCGGCTGCCGAGGGTGCGCGCGGTGACCAGCGCCTCCTCGGCCACCGGCAGGTCGGCGGTCCCCGCGCACACCACCAGCACGTTGCCGGCGCCGCGCGGCGCGCGAGCGCGCCGGATGACCACCGCGCGGGCGCGCGGATGGACCCGCGCCCGCGGAAAGGCCCGGGCCAGCGCCGCCTGCGCCGCCTCGTCCGCGCGCGTCACCAGCACCAGGCCGCTCTTCGCGTAGAGCCGCGCGGCGATCGCCGCGACCTCGTCCGGGGTCTTGCCCTGGCCGAACACCACCTCGGGGAAGCCGGCGCGCAGCCCGCGCTGGTGGTCGAGCGTGGCGAACTCGAGCGCCTCGAGCGGCGCCTCGCGGATCAGGCGCGCGGCCGCGGCGGGCGAGAGCGCGCCGCGGCGGACGCGCCGGAGCAGGGCGGAGAGCTCAGCCGGCCGCAACCGCGCCCTCCGCGGCCGCCGCGCCGGGCGCCCCGCCGAACGCCTGGGGTCCGCCGCGCTCCAGCTCCTCGAGGTAGGTGCGCAGCAGCGCGGCCATCTCGTCCACCCCGCGCGTGCGGTTGGCCTGCTCGCGCACCCGCGCGCTGTGCGGCAGACCCTTGATGTACCAGGCCACGTGCTTGCGCATCTCGCGCGCCGCCAGGTCCGGGCCGACCGCCTCGGCCATCATGCGCAGGTGGCGGAGGCCGGCCGCCAGCCGCTCGGCCGCGGTGGGCGGCGGGAGCCGCTCGCCGCGCTCGTACAGCGCGCGCGCGCGCCGGAACACCCACGGGTCCCCGAACGCCGCGCGGCCCACCATCACCGCGTCGCAGCCGGTGCTCTCGAGCAGGCGCAGCGCGTCCTCGGCGGTCCGGACGTCGCCGTTGCCGATCACCGGGATCTTCACCGCCCGCTTCGCCTCGGCGATCGTCTCCCAGTGGGCGTGGCCCTCGAACTTCTCGGCGCGCGTGCGGGCGTGGATCGCGACCGCCCGAGCGCCCGACTCCTCGAGCGCCTGCGCCACCTCGACCGCGTTCTGCGAGCCGCCGTCCCAGCCGAGCCGGATCTTCGCGGTCACCGGCACGGTGCTGACCCCGGCCATGCGCGAGACGATCTCCCGGATGAGCGGAAGGTCCGTGAGCAGCGCGGCGCCCGCGCGGCGGTTCACCACCTTGCGCACCGGGCAGCCCATGTTGATGTCGATCAGGTCGGGGCGCTCTTCCGCGGGCAGCTCGCACAGCACGCGGGTGGCCGCGGCCATCACCCCGGGATCCGAGCCGAACAACTGGATGCCGATCGGGCGCTCCTCGGGCTCGAAGCGGCAGTACTCGAGCGTGGCCCGGCTCTTCCGCACGAGCCCGTCGGACGACACCATCTCGGTGTAGACCGCCGAGGCGCCCTGCTCGCGCGCCAGGCGGCGGAACGGCGAGTCGCTCACCCCGGCGAGCGGGGCGAGCAGGAAGGGCGAGTCGAAGCTGACGTTCCCGATGTGCATGACGCTCCGCTCCCCGCTCACGGCCGTCCGTCCGTCCACGCGCGCGTGATGGCCGCGACGTCCTCGAAGCTCTCGAACGGCTCGGCCGCGATCCCCTCGATCCGGCACCACGCCAGCAGGTCGCGCCGCGCCAGGACGCGGTCGGCCTCGCGCGCGCCGCAGCGGTCCGAGAACCCGTCGCCCACCAGCACCGTGGCGTAGCCGCGCTCCCGCCAGCGCCGCACGTGCACCGCCTTGCAGTTGCCGCAGCTCCCGCAGCCCGCGGCCGCGTACGGGAACTCCGGCACCAGGCGCCGCCCCTCGAAGCGCGCGACGTTCGCGGCGAACGGCACGCCCGCGAGCCCGGCGCGCCCGAGCTGGTCGGCGACGTAGAAGTCGAGCCCCTCGCTCAGCACCATCACCGTGTCGCCGCGCGATTCGGCCTCGCGCACGAACGGCGCGAAGTGCGGGTCGAGCGCGAAGCCGCGCGTGAACGCCAGCGCCTCCTCGGCCGTCACCGAGAGCAGGCCGCACTGCGCCTCGGTCAGCTCGCGGTGCCCCAGCTCGCCACGGAACCAGCGCGCCAGCAGCTCCGCACCCTCGGCCCGCCCGTCCGGCGAGAACCGCTTCGCGAGCGCGGCGCCGATGTCCGACGGCGACACCGTGCCGTCGAAGTCGCACAGATAGGCAAACCGCATGTCAGTGTGCCGTCGCCCCCCGGACCGGGGCGTCCCTGCGCTTCGGCGCGGGTGCGGCCGGGACGGCCGCGAAGACGTCGCGCGGCGCGCGGGCGTGCGCGAGCACCTGGAGCGCGCGCGCGAACACCGGGTCGTCCTCGAGCGCGATGCGCGCCGCGGCCGAGTCGCCGGACATGCGCCGCGCCATCTCGCGCCGCAGCGCGCGCTCGAGCGGCGCCCGCTGGGCACCGGCCTCGGTGTCGGTGAAGCTCGTCTTCTCCGCGCGCAGCCAGGCGAGGAAGTCCTCCCACGGCACCGGCACCGCGTCCGCCGGCCGCGTCTCGGGATGCAGGTTGAGCCAGCGGTTCGCGAAGCGGAATGCGAGCCCGCGGCTCTCCACCTTCCACGCCAGGCCCTGGAGCGTGTCGGGCACGACGATCACGTCGGGCGTGATCCCGCCGCCGCCGTACACGATGCGGCCGGCCCTGGTGCGGAACGACGGCTTCGGCACGCTGTCGCTCCCGGCGGGCGGCACCTCGCCGGGGTCCTCGTCGTCCTCGCCGGCTGCGTCCTGCGTGTCACGGGTGGTGTGATGGATCGAGCGGCCGCTCGGGGTGTAGTAGAGCGCGGTCGTGAGCTTGAGCGCGGAGCCGCCGCCGCGCAGCGGGAACACGCTCTGCACCGAGCCCTTGCCGAACGAGGTGCGCCCCACCACCAGCGCGCGGTCGAGGTCCTGCAGCGCGCCCGCCACGATCTCGGCGGCCGAGGCGCTGCCGCCGTCCACCAGCACCACCATCGGCCACTGCGTGTTCGGCCCGGCCTCGCCGGCGAGATAGCGGTTGTCCTGCGGCTTCGCGCGGCCCCGCGTGTAGACCACCAGCGTGCCCTTCGGCACGAACCGCTCGGTCACGTCCACGGCCTGCTCGAGCAGCCCGCCCGGGTTGCTGCGCAGGTCGAGCACCAGGCTCTTCGCGCCCCGGGCGCGCAGCCGCTCGAGTGCCTGGCCCACCTCGGCGCCCGATTTCTCGGAGAAGCTGGCGAGCCGCACGTAGCCCACGCCGGGAGCCGCCAGGAACGCGTAGGGCACCGCGTGGGTCTCGATGATGCGCCGCTCGAGCGTCACCTCCTGCTCGCCGTCCTCGCCCTCGCGGCTCACCGTGACGCGCACTTCCGTGCCGGCGGGGCCGCGCAGCCGGTCGGCCACCTCGGCCACGGTGAGCCCGGCGCTCGACTTGCCGTCGATCGCGACGATGACGTCGCCGGCGCGCAGGCCCGCCTCCCAGGCGGGGCCGCCCTCGATGGGCGAGATCACGGTCGGGTGGTCGTCGCGCACGCTCACCACGATGCCGATCCCGCCGAAGCTGCCGTGCGTCACCGACTGGAGGTTCGCGAGCTCCTTCTCGTCCAGGAACTGCGAGTACGGATCGAGATCCCGCAGCATCCCCTTGAGCGCGCCCTGGATGAGGCGGTGCGGATCCACCGGATCCACGTAGTTGCCCTCGATCCGGTGGAGCACCTGGACGAACACGTCGAGGTCGGCGTAGAGGTCGCGCGATGCCACCCGACCGGCCCACCAGCCGAGGCCGAAGAGCGCGACCAGGAACACGCCGATGACCAGACGCCTGCGGAACACCGGACCTCCCATGCGGAAACCGCGCCGGGCCGCTCGCGCGGCCCGTGCTCGAGCCCGGACGATCAGGGGATTGGATGCGCGGGGAGAGCGCAGCGGTGAACGGGACTATAGCACAGCGAAACGGCGCTCCCCGGGCGCCACCGTCCTGCCCGGCAACGGGATGCGCGGCGCGCCGGGACGCCACGCGAGGACCGCTGCGGGCCGGCAGAGAAGCGCGCCTGACCGGTCAGGAGCGCGCGAGGGCGAGCCGCGCCGCGATCGCCTCCCAGCCGCGCCGCTCGAGCTCATCGGGGGCGAGCGTGGCGTCCAGCACCACGAAGCGGCCGGGCGCCGCCGCCAGCTCCAGGTAGCGCGCGCGCACGCGTGCGTGGAACGCGAGCGACTCGCGGTCGAGCCGGTTGGCGCCGCCCGAGCTCTCGCGCCGGCCGAGTCCCACCTCGGGCGCCAGGTCGTAGAGCAGCGTGAGGTCGGGCGCGAGCCCGCCGGTGGCGGCACGGTTGAGCGTCGCGAGCAGTCCGGCGTCGAGCCCGCGCCCCGCGCCCTGGTAGGCGAGCGTCGAGTCGTCGTAGCGGTCGCACAGCACCACGCGGCCCGCCGCGAGCGCCGGGCGGATGACGTTCTCGACCAGGTCGGCGCGCGCCGCCTCCATGAGGAACGCCTCGGCCAGCGCGCCCACGCGGTGCGCGCGGTCGAGGAGCAGGGCGCGGATGCCCTCGGCCAGCGGCGTGCCGCCCGGCTCGCGCGTCAGCAGCGGGTC
>CAYHRW010000110.1:0-8338 GCA_964359105.1 uncultured bacterium | reverse complement strand
CCGGCCTTGCGCGCCTCCTGGTAGAACTCGACCGCGCCGAACAGCGAGCCGTGGTCGGTGAGCGCGAGCGCCGGCATCCGGAGCTCGGCGGCGCGCTTCACCATGCCCGGGATCGGGCTCGCGCCGTCCAGGAGCGAGTAGTCGCTGTGGTTGTGCAGGTGGACGAAGTCCGCGTGCTTCATGGCGTGCTGGATCCCACCCTGGAACACAGGACCGGGGGTGCCGGCGCCGGACGCCGTCCGGAGATCGCGGCGATGTCGTTCGCGGGCTAATCTAGCACAAAGGTCCCCTCGCCGCGGCTGAGGTTGCCCGCCCGGTCCACGGCCACGACCTCGCAGCGGTGTCGCCCGCGCGCCGGAGCGTGCAGCGGGCGCCAGCGCAGCGTCGCGACCTCGGCGTCCCACTCGCTCGGCACGCGTTTCCCGTCCACGATGAAGGTCGTCGCGGTCGCATCCACGCCGCTGCCGCGCTCGTCGAGCTTCGCCTCGAGCGCCCAGCGCGGGTAGGGCCACAGGGGCGGCGTGCGCGGTGGCATTACCAGCTCGATGCGCGGCGCCTTCACGTCGCGGAAGAGCGCGAAGCGGCCGAAGCGGCGGGTCTCGGCGCTCAGCTCGCGCGTCGCGGAGTCGAGGCGCGCGCCGATCCACTCCCAGCCCTCGCCCGAGTCGCGATAGAGGCCGAGGCTACGTTCGGGCGGCCACGGGGCAGCCGCCGAGATGCGGAAGGGCGTACGCACCGGCAGCAGGAGAGGATGGAGCGCGACCGCCCCGCCCGCCAGGCGCAGCTCCCCCCACGACCCCAGGCGCCACAGGTCGCAGGAGCCGATCACGGGCGGCACCTCGAAGAAGGTGCGCGGGCCGAACTCCCAGCGAAAGGCGCCCAGGCGGTCCCCGCCCCGCTCCACCACCTCGCGGCCGCTGCGGACCTCCGCGCGCACACTCCTCTCCGCGTCCTCGGGCCAGGTGAGGTCCAGCGCCTCGAAGCGCCGCAACCGCGCGGTCTTCTCCGGCCCGGAACGCGCCCGCCGCTCGCGCGCCGGCGCAGGCGGTCCGGGCAGGAGCGTCACGTCGCGCGCGGCCAGGTTGCCCGCGGCGTCCTCCGCCTCCAGGCGGAGCGTGCCCGCGCGCACGACCCCCGCGGGCAGGGCGGAGTCCGCGCTCGAGCGGAGCACGCGCGGGCGGAAGCCGGCGGGCGCCCAGAGCAGCATCACGTTCTCCGATCCCGGCGAACGGAAGCCGCGGTCGTAGACCCAGTCCACCTCGGACATCCCCTCGGCCCACGAGACACTGTCGAAGCGGCACTCGACCCGGCCGCCGGCGCTCGACACGCGGATGCGCCAGGGCGCCATCGTCAGCCGCCCGTTCGCTCGGACGTCGGCGGCACCCACCAGGAGGCGCGCGCTCCCGCTCATCGCGAAGGTGTCCGCCGCGCCGGTCGTCGCGCGCGTGACCGGCACGACGTCGCCCTCGACCGTCGAGTCGAGGTCGAGCGGATCGAGGACGACCTGCCGGATCAACGGCGGCGTCGTGTCCGCGACGCTCACGCCGGCGAGCAGCGGGTTGTAGGCGACGTCCCCGCGACGGATCTCGAAGTGGAGGTGCGGCGGTCCGGTGCCGCTGCGGCCGCTCCAGCCGAGGCGCTGGCCCGCGGCCGCGCGGAACCGCGCCGTGTCGGGCCACTGGTCCTGCTCGTAGCGCGCGGTCGCCGCCTGAACGCTGTCCATGTACGAGGCCAGCGGCTCGTCGAAGGCGTCGAGGTGGCCGTAGACCAGCAGTCGCCCGTCATCGGCCTGGAGGTAGATGGAGCGTCCGTAGCCCACGCCCGACGAGCGGACGCGCACGATGCGCCCGGGCAGAGCGGCGTAGACCGGATGCCCGATCTCCTCGTCGGTCGAGAAGTCGAGCCCGGCGTGGAAGTGCCCGCCGCGCTGCTCGCCGAAGGTGCCCGAGAGCGCGAGCGGCGGATCGAGCGGCGGGTGCGCGACGGGCGGGAAGTACTGCGGCGCGGGCTCCCGCTGCCCGAGCGCGGCGGCGAGAGCGAGGACGAGGAGCGGTCGGATCATCGCGTCACCTCATCGTGAACGTGCCGGTCGCGCGCGAGACGTTGCCGGCGCGGTCGGTGGCCACCACTTCATAACGGTGAACGCCCCTCCCGGGCGCCACGCGCGGGCGCCAGCGCAGGGTCGAGAGATCGAGGTCGAACTCGCTCGGCACGCGCCGCCCGTCCACCGTGAAGCCCGAGGCGCGGGGGTCCACCCCGCTGCCGCGCTCGACCACGCGCGCCTCGAGCGCCCAGCGGCCGTACGGCGCGGACCTCCCCGCCCGGCGCGGCACGTTGCGCGGCACGATCCGCGGTGGCACGCGGTCGGCGAACAGCGCGAAGCGGCCGAGCCCACGGGTCGCGCCCTCGACGCGACGCGCCGCGGAGTCCACGCGCGTCGTGATCCAGCGCCAGCCGCTCGCGCCGTTCTCGAAGTAGAGCCCGATCCCGCGCAGGTCCGCGCCGGGCGGAAGGTCGAGGCTCACGCCCGCGGGCTTCCGCACCGCGAGCGACACAGGGCCGACCTCGTACTCGAGCCCCACCGGCCCGAGCCCGGCGGCGGGCCGCGCCGGAGCGCCAGGCCGCGCGAACGCCACGGCGCTCTCGAAGACGCCGCGCACCGGCAGGCGCCAGCGGAACGGTTCGAGCGACGCCGGCGTCGCGGTCTCCCGCTCCGGCGCGAGTACCAGCGGCACCACCGCTTCGGCGCTCCGCCAGGTCGCTCCGCCGCTCGCGCGACCTTCCACCACCACCGAGTCGAGCACGCCGTCGCGCTCGACCGGGAGCACCGTGGTCCAGCCCCGCGGCGACCAGGTCGCCATGCGCCACACGCCCTGCCCCGCGAGCCCGGCGCGCACACCCCGCACTCCGCCGGGCGCGGCACAGGTGACGCGCACGAAGCGCCCGGGCAGCGGCGCCAGCTCGATCCCGCCGGGCGTGGCGACGCGCGGGCGCGCCGCGGGGCGCCCGCCCGCGCGCGTCGTGTCGGGCCCCGCCTCCTTCGCCCGCGGTCCGCGCAGCGCCACGGTGCGCTCGGTCCGGTTGCCCGACGCGTCCGACGCGAACAGCGTGAGCGGCCGCGGTGGGTCGCCGGCCCCCACATGGATCTCACCCGCCTCGCTGTCGGCGGTCGCGCCGAACACCAGCGGCTTGAACCCGCGCGTGAACCACAGCCCGATGGGACGCCCCGGCGCGGCGCGCGCGCGGCCGTCGTAGACCCACTCCGAGGCCGGCATGTCCTCGTCCCACGCCACGCTGTCGAAGCGGCACTCGACCGTCTTCCCCTCCCACGCGTAGCCCACCGCGTACGCCGCGAGCATCCCGCCGCCCGGCCGCGGGACCCCGGCCTGCACCCACGCGCGCACCCGGCCGGCGATCACCACGGTCTCGGGTGCGGCCGCGAGCCGCAGCGTGAGCGGCGCGAACGAGCGCGCGACGTACGAGCGGTCGTCGAGCGGCTCGAGCGTGAGCCGGACCAGCACCGGACGCGCGGGCGAGCCCGCATCGCCGGGCGCCTGCTGCCGCGCAAGCGTCCCGAATGTGGTCGCCGGCAGCGGCAGGCCGAAGCGCAGCGGGTTCAGCGCCAGGTCGCCGCGCCGGATCTCGATGTGGAGGTGCGCGGGGCCCACGCCGCTGGCACCGCTCCAGGCCACCCGCTGGCCGGCGCGCACGCGCATCTCACCCGGCGGCGCGAGGTCCTGGTCGTACTGGCCGCTCGAATCCTGTGCGGCCTCGAGGAAGGACGCGGCCGGCTCGTCGAAGGCGTCCAGGTGCCCGAACACGATGCGCCGGCCATCGTCGCCGCGCAGCGTCACGGAGCGCCCGTAGCCGGCGCCCGAGGCGCGGATGCGCTCGATCCAGCCGTCGAGCGGCGCGAACACCTCGCGGCCCACCGCGCCGCCGGTCGAGAAGTCGAGCCCGGCGTGGAAGTGGCCGGTGCGGTACTCGCCGAAGCCCGCGGTCACGCGCAGCGGCGCATTGAGCGGCGCGCGCGCGAGCGGCGGCATCGTGTCGAACGATGCGACCGCGGGCGGCGCGCCGTGCGCGCGGTCACCCTGCGGCTGCGCCGCGCACGACTCCGCGCCGAGCGAAACCGCGACCGCGATCGCGAGCCGCACGGCGCGCCGCACGGGGCGCGCTCGTGCACGTTGCAATCCGCATGCACCGCGCGTCCGCGCGCCGCCCTTTGCAAGGCGCTCTGCGCCGCCGGGCTCATGCGCAGAGGCGCGCGGCGTTGCGGATGCGTGAATCGCACGGCTGGCATCGCGATTGCTCAGGCCAGAACCCTCCGTGGCAGGCAACCGGGTCGGATCCTATCAGGGCGACCCTCTGTGAAACCCCCGAATCCGTGCAAGGAGGCCAAGCCGTGAAGTCTCTCCGACTCACGCTCCCGTCGCTCTCCGCGATCGCCATCGCGGTGCTGCTCAGCAGCTGCGGCAATGACTCGACCCCGACCGGAGTGGCGCCGGTCGATTCGGCTCCGCCCGCGGCGCCGACCGCCCTCGGTGTCGACACCGACCAGGGCACCGGGGCGCAGAGCCTGACCTGGGAGCCGAGCACCTCGCCCTCGGTCACAGGCTATCAGGTGTTCGTGTATTCGCCGAGCCCGGCGCGTGACAACGCCTACGTGCTCATGGGCGCCACGACCGCCAGCACCACCACCTTCCCGCTTCCCGCCGTGGCGATCGCCGGGATCCAGTTCTACCGCGTGCGCGCGGTGTCCGGCTCGGTCAACAGCACGCTCTCGAACGCCCTCGAGGCGACCCTGCAACCGCCGAGCGGCGGCGGTGACGGCTCGCCGGGCGGCACGCCGGACCCGGAGCGCGAACAGTAGAGCTTCGGAGGACCACCTCCGCGTGCTTCAGGGAAGGAGCACGACGCGCGTTTGGGCGTGGATGGAGCCACAGGACAGGCGCGCGAAGTAGAGACCGGCCGGGACGAGGCTACCGCTCTAGTCCCGGCCGTTCCATTGCGCGGTGCCGGCGGCGGCGAGGCCCGGCCGCAGGGTGCGCACCAGCCGCCCGGACAGGTCGTAGAGCCGCAGCACCGTCGCGCGCGCCACCCCGTCCTCCGCCCCGCACCAGTCGAGCAGCACCGGCAGCCGTGAAGGCTGCATCCGGCTCGCGATGGCCGGCCCGCCGCGGCCCGGCGCCAGCCCAGCGGTCCGCCCGGCCGCCAGGTTGGAGATCCGCACGGCCCCATCGGCCCGAGGCGCCCGCAGCGCGAACCAGTAGCGCGTGCCGCGCGCCAGCCCCGCCAGCTCGAGCGTGGCCGGCCGGCCCGGCGCGCCCGCCACGGCGCGGGCGAGCGGCGCGCCCTCGAGCGCCTCGGGGCGCAGCCCCGCCGCCAGCTCAAGGCCGGTCCCCTGCGGCATGGTCCAGCGCAGCGTCACGCTCGAGTCGGAAGCCGCGACCACGCCGAGGTCGTCCACGGGCAGCGCGTTCCCCAGTGGCGTGGTGGCCGCGGCCACGTTCGAGGGCGGCCCCCCGTTCCCCACCTCGTCGCGCGCGCGGATCACGAAGTACACCGTGGTGTTCGGCGCGATCCCTCCGAGCACGAAGCGCTCGGGGCTCCCGGACGGCTGCGGCGCCGGCAGGCCGGCGACCAGGCTCCCGGAGTCGAAGCCCCCCACCGCGCTGCGCAGGGTGGCGGCGCGCAGCTCGTAGCTCGTGGCGCGGCCGCTGGCGCTGTCGTCGCCGGGAGCGGTCCAGGTGAGCGCGACGCTGTCGGGCGCGACCGCCTGCGCCTGGAGGTCGGTGATGGCGGCGGGCGCCGCCGCGTCGAGCGCGGGCGCGTAGAGCCTGCTACCGGTGCGCGCGAAGTTGCCGCGCGGGGTGGGCCAGCCCTGCGGCGCGCTCCCCCAGGTGGAGGGGCCCGCGTCGTAGACGTAGAGCGAGGAATCGGAGCCCGTGCCGGCCGCGACCTCGGTGGCCCCGTCGCCGTCCAGCTCGGCGAGCGTGGGCGCGTAGCCGGCGTCGCCCGGTTTGGGGAAGCTCGCGAGCGCGACCGCGCTGTCGCTCAGCGCGAGCAGGCCGGTGCTGGTCATCACCAGCACGCCGGGCCGGGCGCCGGCGGCGAGCGGCCCGACCACCGGCGGGCCCACCGCGGCCGCGGCGAGCGCGAAGGGCCAGCCCAGCGCGGCGAGGTTCGCCCCGGCCGAGTCCACCACCTGGATCTCGTTGAGCGAGCCGACCGGGATCACCACGTCGTCCGCGCCGTCGCCGTCGAAATCGCCGAGCGCGAGGTCCTGCGCCACCGTGCCCTCGAGCGCGGTGATGAGCCGCGTCGAGCCGTCCGGGCGCACCGCGAACAGCTGGCCGCCGGCCGCGGCCAGCACCTCGGGCCCGCCGCCGTAGCGTGCGACCAGCGGCGCCATCGGCGAGGGATTCACCGCCGCCGGCCAGCCGGCCAGCTCCGACCCGTCGCCGCGCAGCGCGTGCAGCTCGCCGTCGCGCGTGGCGGCGACGATCTCGACGCCGGGCAGGCTGTCGAGGTCGGAGAGCGCGACCGGTGCCCCGATGCCCGCGGCGCTCGTCATCACCGGGAAGCCCGCGAGCACAGTGCCGTCGGCGTGCCACGCCCACACGTTGCCGTCGTCCGCGCCGCACACCACCTCGAGCTCGCCATCGCCGTCCAGGTCGCCGAGCGCGGGCCCGCCTCCGAGCGCGAAGATCCCGCCCGGTCCGGTGACCGGCCAGCCGGGAAGCGGCGCGCCGCTGGCGTCGAAACCCGCGAGTTTGCCGTTCAGGGTGCCGGCGAACAGCCCCACGCCCCGGCCGCCACCCAGGTCCGCCGCCGCCAGCTGCTTCGCCGGCAGGCCGGGCAGCGCCGCGAGCGCCAGCGTATCGCCGGCGAGCGGGTCCACGATCACCAGCTTCGAGTCGTTGCTGACGTACGCGAGACACGGGCTCGCCGCCACCCGCGGCAGCACCACCGCGGGACCGACGGTCCGCGCCCGGCCGCGCCAGGCGGTCGAGGTCGGCGGGTCGGTGAGCGCGCGATGGACGTTGAGCCGTCCCGTGCCGTATCCGGTGATGCCCGTGTTGTACGGGGCGATGTCATCGGTGGTCTCGCGCAGCCTGAGCAGCGCCCCCATCGGCGTGAGCGGCCACAGCCCCTGCGAGCCGCGCTGCGCCTGCATCAGCGCCACCGCGCCCGCGACCAGCGGGGCCGAGAACGACGTCCCGTTTAGCTGGTAGCCCGGCAGCGGGTACGCCGGCTGGCGGCGCCCCAGGCTGTCCACGGTGGTGCGTTTGACGTACGTGGAGAAGATGTTCACGCCCGGCGCGGCGAGGTCCACGTACACCCCGCGGTTCGAGAAGCCGGGCACCACGTCGCTGATGTTGGTCGCGGCCACCGAGATGACGTCCTCGCGATCGCCGAGGTAGTGGGGCTGGCCGTTGTTGCCGGCCGCCGCCACCACCACGATGCCGGCGCGGGTGGCCGCGGCCACCGCGGCGTCGAGCCCGCTCAGGTTGAGCGAGGCGAACGAGCAGTTGATCACGTTCGCGCCCATGCGCGTGGCATAGCGGATGGCCTGCGCGACGTACGACATGTCCACCAGGCCGAGCGGCGCCGAGTTGGTCGCCCAGCCGATCCTGAGCGGCATGATCCGCACCTTCCACGCCGTGCCCGCGGCGCCGATCGTGTTGTTCGTGAGCGCGCCCGCCATCCCGGCCACCGCGGTGCCGTGGCCCGCGTAGTCGTTCGGATCGTTGTCCTCGAAGTGGTAGTCCTCGTACGCGAGCGAGTCGCCCCCCACCGGGCCGGCGAGGTTCACGAAGTCCCAGCCCCAGGTGTCGTGGGCGTAGCCGTTGCCGTCGAGGTCCTGGGACGCTGTCCCCGGCTTCTCCGTCCAGTTGGTCCAGATCTGCCCGGCGAGCCCGGCGGCGGTCCCGCCGAGGTCCGGGTGGTACGGGATCACGCCGGTGTCCACGATGGCGACCACGATCGAGGTGTCCCCGGTCGTGACGTCCCACGCTTCGACCGCGTGGATGTCGTGGCGCTGCGGCGTGTAGTACCAGTACGAGACGCTCCACAGCGAGTCGTTGGGCACCACCTCGACCGGCAGGATGGCGATGGGGTCGGCGCTCGCCACCTCGGGCAGCGCGCGGAAGCGCGCGAGCGCGCCCTCGAGGTCCGCGCCGAGCGGCAGGTGCACGACGTAGAACGCGGTGAAGTCGGGCTCGGCCGAGCCGGCGGGCGGCGCCGTCTCGCCGCGGAACTCGGGCTCGAACCACGCGCCGAGCGCGGCGGCCGCGCGGTCCACCGCCGCCACGCCCAACCTCTCGAGCCGCGG
>CAYHRW010000109.1:1435-8404 GCA_964359105.1 uncultured bacterium | reverse complement strand
GCGTGCCGCTCACCTCGCCGGTGTTCACCAGGCTCACGAACACCTCGTCGAACGCCTGCGGGTGCCGCGACAGCGCGGTCGCGAGCGTGTCGCCCTTCTGCACGTCCTCGGCCACGCGCTCGAGGATGGCGGCGAGCCGCTTGTCGTAGTGGTCGCGGCTGATCGAGCGCAGCGCGCGCACCAGCGGCAGCCCGGCGCCGATCATGGTGGCGAGCTGGCGCGCGAACAGCGCGACCGAGCCGGGCTTGACGTGACGCGCCCAGCGCCGGCCGATGGCGCGGACGGCGCCGAGAAGGTCCACGCTCGCGGCGGCCGCGCCCTCGGCCGAGCGCGTCTCGATCAGCACCGGGACGAGCTTCGCGTTCTCGAGCATGCGCAGCACCTCCTCCTCGGAGGTGGCGACCTCGATGCCCTCGTGGGCACGGCCGTCCATGTCGCGGGCGCGGTAGAAGTAGCTCGGCATCAGGCGTGGTCCGCCAGCGTCGCCGCTCTCACCTCGTCAATGGTGGTGAGGCCCTCGAGGATCTTCCGGATGCCGCTCTTGCGCAGCGTCATCAGGCCCTCGGACATGGCGCGCTGCTTGATCTGGTCCTCGTTGAGACCGTCCAGCACGAGCCGGCGCATCGGGCGCGACAGCTCGAGCACCTCGAACACCGCGGTGCGGCCCAGGTAGCCGGTCTGCTTGCAGGCCAGGCAGCCGCGCCCGCGCCACAGCCGCCGGCCATTGAGACCGCTGGCATCGTCGCCCAGCACCGCGAGCTGCTCGGGGTCGGGGATGTAACTCTCCTTGCAGCGCTCGCACACCCGGCGCACCAGGCGCTGCGCCATCACCATGTTCACCGCCGAGCCCACCAGGTAGCGCGGCACCCCCATGTCGATGAGGCGGGTCACGGTGCCGGGCGCGTCGTTGGCGTGCACGGTCGAGAGCACGAGGTGGCCGGTGAGCGCGCTCTTCACCGCGATGTCGGCGGTCTCGGTGTCGCGGATCTCGCCCACCATGATGACGTCGGGGTCCTGGCGCAGGATCGAGCGCAGGGCGCGGGCGAAGGTCATCCCGACCTTGTGGTTCGCGTGGACCTGGTTGACGCTCTCGATGTGGTACTCGATCGGGTCCTCGACGGTGATGAGGTTCTTGCTGACGTGCTTGATCTCGCTGAGCGCCGAGTAGAGCGTGGTGGTCTTGCCGCTCCCGGTCGGGCCCGAGACCAGGATCATGCCGTAGGGCAGGTGGATGGCGCGGCGGAACGCGTCGAGCCCCGGCCCCTCGAGGCCGAGGTTCTCGATCTCGCGGGTGAACGCCTTCTTGTCGAACAGGCGCAGCACCACCTTCTCGCCGAACGCGGTCGGGAGCGTCGAGACGCGGATGTCCACCTCGCGGTCGGGCAGGTGCACCGTGAGCCGCCCGTCCTGCGGCAGCAGCCGCACCGCGATGTCCAGGTCGGCGAGCACCTTGACGCGCGAGACGATCGCCATCTGGAGGTTCTTGGGCGGCTTCATCACCTCGTGGAGCGTGCCATCAATGCGGAAGCGCACCGTGACGCGCTCGCGCTGCGGCTCGACGTGGATGTCGCTCGCCCGCGCATCGATGGCCTCGGCCAGCATCAGGTTGACGAGCCGCACCACCGGCGCGTCCTCGACCTGCTGGCGCAGCGCGGCCAGGTCCACGTCCTCCTCTTCGGTGGCCGCCGAGAGGTCGAGCTTGTCGAGGATCTCGCCGAGGTTCTCGGAGGTGCGGATCTCCTGGTAGAAGTTCTCGACCGCCTCGTGCACCTCGCTCGGCCGCGCCAGGCACACGCGCAGCGTGCAGCCGGTGATCGCCCGCAGGTAGTCGAGCGAGACCACGTCGAGCGGATCGCCGACGGCCACCTCGAGGATCTCCCCGTCCTTCTTGAGCGCGAGCAGCCCGGACTGGCGCGCCAGGTGCTCGGGGATGAGCTGGACCGCCGCGGGGTCGGCCTGCGAGAGCCGCTCGGCGTCCACCACCGGCAGCGAGAACTGGTCGCCCAGCAGGTCGGTGACGTCCTTCTCCTTGAGCAGGCCCAGCCGCACCATGGTCTGGCCCAGGCGCTCGCGCGGGTCCTGCCGCGAGCGCAGCGCCTGCGCGAGCTGGTCGGAGGTGACCCAGCCGCGCTCCAGGAGCAACTCGCCGAAGCGGCGCGTGGACAACCGGTAGGAAGTGCTCATGTCATACCCTCCGCGCCCCGACCTCGGGGATGGGTGCCGCGCGGTAGTAGCGCTTCTGGAGCAGCGCGCGCTTCTCCGAGTCCTCGAAGAACGGGTAGGCGGTCTCGAACGTGACGGTGCCGCGGTCCACCAGGTCGGCCAGCGAGTCGTCGAGCGAGATCATGTCCTCGCGCATGCCGGTCGAGATCACGTTCGGGATCTGGTGGATCTTGTCCTCGCGGACCAGGTTCTGGATCGCCGGGTTCACGAACATGATCTCGCGCGCGGCGACGCGGCCCTGCCCGCGGGCGCGCGGGAGCAGCACCTGCGAGATCACCGCGCGCAGCGTGAGCGAGAGCTGCGAGCGGACCTGCGACTGCTGGTGCGGCGGGAACGAGTCGATGATGCGCGTCACGGTCAGCGCGGCGCTCTGCGTGGCCATGGTCGAGATGACCAGGTTGCCCGTTTCGGCCGCGGTGAGCGCGATCGCCATGCTGCCGAGGTCGCGCATCTCGCCCACGAAGATGATGTTGGGCATCTGGCGCAGCGCCCCGCGCAGGCCGCGCGCGTAGCTCTTGGTGTCGGTCCCCACCTCGCGCTGCTCGAACACCGCGTTCTTCGGCTCGAACACGAATTCGATCGGGTCCTCGACCGTCACGATGTGCCGGCGCGTGCCGCTCTGGTTCACCTGCTCGAGCAGCGAGGCGATGGTGGTGGACTTGCCCGCCCCGGTCGGGCCGGTGACGAGCACCAGGCCGCGGGTGATGCCGAGCACGTGCGTGACCACGTGCGGCGGGAGCCCGATCTCCGAAGGGAGCGGGATCCGCAGCGGCACGATGCGCACCGCCGCGCCCCAGTGCCCGCGCTGGATGAACAGGTTCACGCGGAAGTGTGCCGCCCCGGGCAGGAAGAAGCGCGTGTCGAGTTCGAGGTCGCGCAGGAAGCGCTCGTGCAGCGCGGGGGTGAGGAAGCTCTCCGCCAGGCGCCGCGACTCCGCGGGCGTCAGCGCGTCGGCGCCGGGCAGGGGCTGGAGCACCCCGGCGATCGTCATCATCACCGGATGACCGGCGGTGATGAGGAGATCGGAGGCGCCGAGCTCGACGGCCCGGCGAAGCACCTGATCACGCTGGAGGGGGAGAGCGCTCATCGGTCCGAGGTCGTCCGCGTTTAGGGATTCGTATCCGGATGCCGGGGGCCGAGGGGGCCTTCGTGGAGCGGCAGATCCCTCGGGGCGGTTCCGGCGCCCGGGACCGGGCCGGCGCGGGCCGGTCCGGCGGTGACGGTGGATACGGTCGTGCTGAACCGGTCTCCCTGGGCGGTGTGGGGAAGGGTCAGAAGGCCTGTTCGAATGCATCAGGATAGGCCGCTCCGCGGCCGGGTGTCAACGCTCCGGACCGTCGCACCGGACGCCGGCGGCGAGGCGCGGGCGACACGCGCGCGAGACAGCCAGCCGGCGGCGCGCGACCGTGTTGCAGCGCGCGTGATGAGCCCCGGGCGACCGTGCAGTTTTCGACGTGCGCACCCGGCCGACGCCGCGTCTCGCGAAATGCAACGCGGCAGCTAGCACCCGGTTTTCCGCGGGTTTTCTCGAGCGCGCGCGCTCCTCCACGCCACGCGCCGCGCGGCGCCGCGCAGGGCACGTTTCGTGCTGCGCCGAACCCGCGGTTTTCGCCGCCTGCACCCCTCGAAGCTCGAGAACCCGAGGGGGATGGACCCGCGCTCCGCGCGGACCGTTCCCGCACCGCACCTGCACCTTGGAAATGGCTCACGCGGACGACGTCCCACGCGCCCCGGTCCCGGCCCGGGAGGACGTCTGGAGGACTCGATGAAGCTTCGCCGCCTCGCATCACTGCTCGGCACCGTCGCCCTGCTCGCTGTCGCCGGGCCCGCCGCGCACGCCCAGTCGAGCTGGAACAGCGTCCAGCTCACCTGGACCGCACCCGGAGACGACAGCCTGTCCGGCGCGGCGGCGCAGTACGACCTGCGCGTCGCCACGTCCCTGATCACGGCCGTCAACTTCGCCAGCGCCACGCAGGTCACCGGCGAGCCCGCGCCGGCCGCGCCCGGCACCTCGCAGAGCTTCACCGTGACCGGGCTCTCCCCGGCCACCGCCTACTGGTTCGCGATCAAGACCGCGGACGACGCGGGCAACTGGTCGGGCATCTCGAACGTGACCTCGAAGACCACGGCGAGCGCGCCCGACACGGTGCGGCCCGCCCCGGCGAGCGTCGCGGTCACCGTGGTCACCGACACCAGCGCGACGCTGGCGTGGACGGCGGTGGGCGACGACAGCCTGACCGGCACCGCCACCTCCTACGACGTCCGCTACTCGACCTCGCCCATCACGGGCGCGAACTGGTCGAGCGCCACGCAGGCCACCGGAGAGCCCGCGCCCGCCGCGCCCGGCACGGCGCAGAGCTTCCAGGTGCGCGGCCTGAGCCGCCAGGTCACCTACTACTTCGCGCTGCGCACCAGCGACGACGTCGGCAACGCCTCGGCGCTGTCGAACGCGCCGTCGGCGACCACCACCGACACGGTGCGGCCGGCCGCCGTCAACAATCTGACGCCGGGCTTCGTGTGGATGGGCTGGTCATCCGCACTGGCCACGCGGCCGCGTGCCGCGGAGATCGCGCGTCCATGAAGCGCCGGCTCCGGTTCCGCGCCCGCCGCCGGCTGCAGCGCCGGCGGCGCGGCCGCGCGCCCTGGCGCAGGTGGTTCCCCGCGCTGGCGGCGCTCCTGCTGCTGCTCGTGGCCCCCGCGCTCACGCACGCGCAGGACGCCGCGCCCGACAGCGTGACGCTCACCTGGACCGCGCCCGGCGACGACAGCCTGCTCGGCACGGCGACGCTCTACGACATGCGCACGTCCCCCGCGCCCATCACGCTCGCGAGCTGGGGCTCGGCGACCGCGGTCGCCGGGCTGCCCGCGCCGCTCGTGAGCGGCTCCACGCAGGCGGTGACGGTGCGCGGGCTCACCCCGGGCGAGACGGTCTACTTCGCCATCCGCACCGGGGACGACGCCGGCAACTGGTCCGGGCTCTCGAACGTGGTGCGCTGGGACGGCGTGCTCGACAGCGCGCCGCCCGCGGCGCCGGGCGGGCTGTCCGCGACCGTCGCCGGCGGGTCCGTGGAGCTGGCGTGGACCGCCAGCAGCGAGCCGGACCTGAGCGGCTACTCGGTCTACCGCGCTCCGGCCCAGTCCGGCCCGTGGACGAAGCTCAACGGCACGCTCATCGGCGTCAACGGCTACGTGGACGGCAGCCCGCCCGCGGGCGCGGCCTGGTACGGGGTCACGGCGACCGACGTGAGCGGCAACGAGAGCGCGCGCAGCGCCGCGGTGGCGGCGCCGTTCGCGAGCCAGGCGCTCGCGTTCGGGCTCCAGCCCGCCTTCCCCAACCCGAGCCGCGGATCGAGCCCGGTGTGCGTCCCGGTCATGATCGAGCGCTCCGGCGTCGCGACGCTCGAGATCGTGGATGCCGGCGGCCACACGGTGCGCCGGCTCGACCTGCGAAGCCTGCCCCCGGGCGCGCAGCAGGTGCAATGGGACGGCCGCAACGACGCCGGGCGCCAAGTGGCGCCGGGCGCTTACCGGGCGTGGCTCACCGCAGGGGAGCGGCGCCAGAGCATCCGCCTCGTGAGGCTGCCATGACGAAGCGCATCCATCCTTCGGCGTTCCGGTCCGTCGCGAGCCCCGTCGAGCACCCGCGATCGCCCTCGGGCGTCCGCAGCGCGAGACCGGGCTCCCGCGGCGCGCTTGCGGTCGCGCGGCCGGCGTGCGCTGCGTTCGCGGCGGTGATGCTCGCCCTCGCGTCGCTCGCCGCCAGCCCCGCGGGCGCGGACATCTCGAAGGCCGGCACCACCGCGGCGGGGTTCCTCAGCGTCGGGACCGGCGCCTCCATCCTCGGGATGGGTGGAGCGACGCTGGGCCTCGGCGGCGACCTCGCCGCGGTGCCGTGGAACGCGGCCGCGCTCGGGGCGCTCGGCGAGACGCAGGTCGCGCTGGCGCATGCCACGCTGGCGGACCAGACCGGCCAGGACTGGGCCGCGGTCGGCGGCCGCCTGGGGCGCGGCGGCACGCGCTGGGCGCTGTCGGGCCTCCACCAGAGCGATGGCTCGTTCGAAGGCCGCGACGCCTCGAACCTCCCGACCGGCAGCTTCGAGGTCTCGAGCATGGCGCTGGGCCTGCACGTCGCGCGGCCGCTCGGGATGGCCACGCTCGGCCTCGGCGCCAGGTACGTGGGTGAGAAGCTCGGCAGCGTGAGCGGCCGCGGCTTCACCATGGACGCGGGGCTGCTGGTGCGCGCGGGGCTGTTCGGCTTCGGCGTCTCGGCGACCAACGTAGGCGGGGGCATGAGCTACGGCGGCTCGAGCTGGCCGTTCCCGGCGAACGTCGGCGCGGGTCTCGCGCTCGACGTTCCGGGCACCGGGCTGCGCGCGGCGCTCGACGCCAACTTCCCGGCCGCGTACTACAACGACGTGCGCGCCGGTGTCGAGTGGCGCTGGCGCGGGCTGTTCGCCGCGCGCGCCGGGTACCGCCGCGAGCTGGGCGCGCCGGCGAGCGAACCCCTCACCGGTCCTGCGTTCGGCATGGGCGCGGGCGCACGCGGGCTGTGGCTCGACTACGCCTACCTGATCCCGGGCGCGGGCGACGGCCAGCACCGGATCGCACTGGCGCTGAAGCCCGGCATGCTGGGCTGGCTCTCGGGCGCGGGCACGGGGATCAAGGACATGCCCCGGAGCTTCGACGACGTCCCGGCGGGCGGCGTGCCGCAGCCGGCGCCGCAGAAGGGCAAGCAGGAGTAGGGCG
>CAYHRW010000109.1:0-1335 GCA_964359105.1 uncultured bacterium | reverse complement strand
TCCCCCCGCGATCCACGCGGGCCCGGACCGCCCCCGATTCCCCTCTAAGCTCCGCTTCCCCGGCGGCCGAAAACCGGTCCTGGATCCCCGTCTCGCCCTCGGAGTTCTCCCCGTACCGGCGACCCCTCCCCGGGTCGCGCGAGGTGGCCAGGATGGCTGCTCTTCCGATCGCGCTTCGTCGCTCCACGATGCGGGTGGCACGCCCGCTCGCGCTGGCGTTCGCCCTGCTGTTCGCCGCGGCGGCCGCGCGCCCCGAGGGCTCGAGCCTGGTCCCCCCGGGCGTCGAGCCCGCGAAGTACGAGCAGTTCATGAAGAACCTGGACGCCGTGCTGAACCTGCAGGACCCCAAGCTCGCGCTCTGGACCACGCAGGATTCGCGCGAGATGTGGCGACTGCTCGAGGAGAACCGGAAGCTCGGCATCACGCTGCCGAAGGACCACCCGGCGATCTGGACGCAGAACCGGCTGCTCGAGAACATGCACGACCACTGCCGGATCCTCTCGCTGGCCTCGGATCCCCAGGCGGTGCTGCTGCGCGTCGGCAAGACCCCCGACAACCTGGCGTTCGGCGGGCTCTTCACCCCCAAGGTGAGCGACTTCGACCAGACCATCGTTGGCGGCGGCGCGGACCTGGTGCGCGCGGAGCACCTCGCGGTGGCGGCGGCGGACTTCGGGCCCGGCTTCGTGGACCAGACGCTCACCAACCTGGCCCTCGCGGACGGCACCATCGCCGCGTGGCAGCTCGACGACGCGCGCCGCGCCTACGCCACCGCGGTGCTGGACCCGGAGATGCACCGCACCTACAGCGGGCTCCAGTTCGTCGAGGACTACATCCTGAGCATCGGCGAGATCTCCACGCTCGACGAGACCGGCACGAAGCTGGTGACCAAGAGCATCAAGGACTTCGGCGGCGACCGGCAGGCGTTCATCGAGTACGCCAACCGCAAGTTCCTCGCCGCCGGCGCGAAGATCCGCTTCGGCAAGCGCGAGACCGGGTTCTGCCTCGGCCTGATGACCGACATCTCGAACCAGATGTGGATGAACGTGCGCAAGGAGCTGGCGGCGGGCGAGCAGCTCGGCGCGCGCAGCTATCCCGAGAACCACGTCAAGAAGTACGTCGAGCGCTACGCGGCGCAGGTGAAGGGCATCCTGAAGGTGGATCTCGAGGGCGAAGCGGCCTTCAAGAAGGTGAAGGCGCTGATCGAGGCCGCCCACGGCGACCCGAAGCAGTGGGGTGCGCTCGAGGCGGCGGTGCGCGAGTTCGAGGAGCGGGTGTGGACGGTGGTGGGCGAGCGGCAGTCGGCCGAGTACTCGGAGGCGCTCGCGAAGGGGCTGG
>CAYHRW010000108.1:0-8433 GCA_964359105.1 uncultured bacterium | reverse complement strand
GCCGCCGCCGCGCACACCCGCGCGGCCGCCGGGTCGTCCAGGTTCACGACGGCGGTGGTGCGCTTCGCCGGCCGCGGGTTGTTGCGGCCGTCGAACAGCATGAGCTTCGCGTCCAGGTACGCCTCCAGCGTGCCGTGGTAGTCGAGGTGGTCGTGGCTCAGGTTCGTGAACACGGCGACATCGCACTCCAGCCCGTAGCAGCGGCGCTGCGCCAGCGCGTGGCTGCTCAGCTCGAGCGCCACCGCCTCCACGCCGCGCTCCCGCATCTCGCGCAGCAGGCCCTGCAGCTCCGGCGCCTCGGGCGTGGTGAAGGCCGAAGGGCGCGCCTCACCGGCCACGCGCACCCCGGTCGTGCCGAGCACGCCCGGGACCCGGCCCGCGGCGCGGAAGATCGACTCCAGCATCCACGTTGTGGTGGTCTTGCCGTTCGTCCCGGTCACGCCGACCACCGTGAGCGCACGCGACGGGTCCCCGAAGAAACGGGCCGCGGCCCGGGCCAGGGCCCTGCGGGGCTCGTCCACGCGGACCAGCGGCAGCCCCGGCTCGTGGAAGTCCGGCCCGACCACCGCCGCCACGGCGCCGGCCGCGAGCGCCTGGCGGACGTAGCCCTCTCCGTCCTGCTTCAGGCCACTCAGCCCGAAGAACAGCTCCCCCCCGCGGGCCCGTCGCGAGTCGTAGCACAGACCCGTGATCTCGGTCCCTTCCGCGCCCGTCATGGCGGGCGCCTCCATCGCCTCCAGCAGCTCGCGCAGCGTCACGGCTCCCCGGCCCGCTGTCCGTTCCGCGGCGCGGGGCCGGACGCCGGCATCGCCGAAGCGGACGGAGCGACCGCCTCGCACCACAGCCTGCACCCCGAGGACAGCGGCAGCGGCGCGCCCGGCGCCGGGCTCTGGCGCACCACCGTGCCGCGGCCCACGATGTACGCCGGCACCTGGCGCAGGGTGAGCCTGCGCAGCGCCTCGCGCACCGACAGCCCCACCAGGTCGGGCAGCGTGCGTCCCGTGGAGTCGGCGGGCGGCGAGAGCCACACCGTCACGCTCGCGCCGCGCTCGGCGGCCTCGCCCGCGGCGGGTGCCTGCGCCAGGGCGCGCGCGCCCTGGCCCTCGAAGTGTGCGCGCAGCCCGTACTCGGCGAGCCGGCGCTCGACGGCGCGCGGCGGCAGGAGCTTCAGATCCGGCACCACCACCGGCGCGGGCACGGGCGGCTTCACCGCCACCTGCGAGACCCCGGGGTCGAACGGACCGTGCGGCAGCCGCTGCAGGTCGAGGATCACCTCGCGGAACACGGGCGCAGCCACCTCGCCGCCATAATAGTGCGCGCCGTGCGGCTCGTCGATGACCACCACGCCCACCAGCGTGGGCGCGGCGGCCGGCGCGAAACCCACGAAGCTCGACAGGTACATGCCCTTGCCGTAGGTGCCGGTGCGGGGATCGTACTTCTGCGCCGTCCCGGTCTTGCCGCCGACCACGAGCCCCGGGACGCGCGCGGCCTTCGCGGTGCCGCTGTCCACCACCGCGGTCAGGAACTCACGCAGCAGCCGCGTGGTGCCCTCGCTGAACACGCGGTGCGACGCGTGCGGGCTCAGCCGCCGCAGCACGCCGCCGCGCTCGTCACGCACCTCGCGCACCAGCATCGGCTCCATGAGCACGCCGCCGTTCGCGATCGCGGCGTAGGCCAGCGCGAGCTGGAGCGGCGTCACCGACACCTCGTGCCCGATCGCGATGGTGGGGCACGAGCGCGCCGACCACTGCGCCGGGCTGTGCAGCCGGCCGGCAGCCTCGCCGGGAAACCGCACGCCGGTGAGGCTGCCGAAGCCGAGCGCGGTGGCGTAGCGATAGAGCCGCTCGGACCCCACCAGCAGGCCCAGCTTGCCCATGACGATGTTGCTCGAGTGGCGCACCGCGTCGCGGAAGGTGAAGCCCGCGGCCCCGTGCGTGTCGTGGAACACCGCGCCGGGCGCGACCTGGCACACGCCGTTGCCGGCGTCGAAGTACTGGTCGGGCCGCGCGAGGTTCTCCTCGATCACCGCGCCCGCGGTCACCGCCTTGAACGTGGAGCCCGGCTCGTACTGATCGGTGAACGGCCAGTTGCGCGCCTTGCCCGGCGGCAGGTGCGGCGTGCAGGCCGAGGCCAGCACCTCGCCGGTGCGCGGGTCGAGGAACACCGCGAAGCCGCGCACCGCGCGGAGCGTGTCCACCGCACGCGCCAGGTGCGACTCGACGATGGCCTGCAGGTCGGCGTCGAGCGTGAGCACGACGTGGTGGCCGTTGACGGGCGGGCGGCGCATCCCGCGCGGCAGGGCGTGGGCCCGGCCGCGCCCGTCGCGGAACAGCGTGGTCCAGCCCGGCCGCCCGCGCAGCTCCTCGTCGAGCTCGAGCTCGAGCCCGTCCACGCCGGTGTTGTCGAGGTCGGTGCGCCCCAGCACCTCGCACGCCGCGGGGCCGAGCAGGTACTCGCGCCGGGTCTCGATCGCCACGTGCACGCCGCGCCAGCCCTTCGCGGCGATGCGCTGGCCGGTCTCGGGGGGCAGGCGGCGCGCCACCCACAGGAACCGCGGCTTCGCTTCGAACGCGCGCTGGAGACGCCGCGCGTCGGTGCGCAGCAGCGCGGCGAGGCCGCGCGCCACGGCGCGCGCGTCCTTCATCTCCTTCGGCGCCGCCGAAACCGAATACGTGAGCAGGTCGCGCGCGAGCGCGCGGCCCTGCCGGTCGAGCAGGTTCCCGCGCACCGGCTTGATGAGCTCGCGCTGCTCCTGGTTGCGCTCGGCGCGCTCCTCGAAGTCCGCGTGGAGCACCAGGTCGAGCCATGCCACGCGCAGCCACAGGATCACGAGGCCGGACAACAGACCGGCCGCAGCCACCAGCACCCGACTCCTGCGCATATCCCTGTGGGCCACTGCTCCCTCCGTGGAACGGCGGTTCACGCAGACCGCCGGGCCGTCACGTGCGCGGTGCGGTGGTGCGGCCGGTCATGAGACTCCGGACGCTCGACCTTTTCAGCTCGGTTCGATCAGTTCCGGTTTGCGCGGCTGCGTGCCGTGGCTTCCGGCACCAGGGCGCGCGAGGCCCTTTCCGCCCACGCCAGCGCCGACTGCGGCTCCTCCGCGGTCCGGCCGTCCCGCGCGTCCGCCAGGAACTCGGACGGCAGCTGGACGACCTGCTGGGCGTCGACGGGAACCAGCTCCAGCCGTAATGCCAGCGGGGCCAGTTCCGTTCGGGTGGTCTGGCGGTCCACCTGCGCCTGCACGAACTCGAGCCGTGCCTGCGCCTGCAGCGCCAGCTTGTGGATCTGGTCGAGCGCGAGGCTGAGCTGCGCGACGCGCGAGCACTGCCACACCTCGACCAGCAGCATCCCGACCACGGCCACGGCGATGAGCCACGGCCCGGGTCGGATCGCGCGCGCCTCCGACGCGCGCCAGGAACGAGGCCAGCGAACTTCCCTGTTCATGACCGCTTTCTCCGGAAGGCCCGAAGCCGCGCGCTGCGCGCGCGGGGATTCCTGGCCGTCTCGGCAGGCGAGGGGGTGACCACCCTCCGTGTCAGTTCTTCCCACGGCCCCTCGGAGGGCCGCTCCCCGGGTATGTCCGGCAGTCGCCGCGACGGCCGCATCACGCGCGCGCCGCGCAGCGCCTGCTTGATTCTCCGATCCTCACCCGAATGAAAGGCGAGGGTCACGACCACGCCGCCGGGGCGCATCGCCTCCGGCAGCCACTGAAGCGCAGCCTCCAGGTCCGCGGCCTCGTCGTTGACCCAGATCCTCAGCGCCTGGAACACCTGCGCGTACCGCCTCGGGTGGGCCCGCCCGCCGAGCGCCCGGTCAACGGCCTCCCGGAGCTGCGCCGTCGTCACGAGCCGGCCGCGCGACGCTTCCGCGACCAGCGCGCGCGCCAGCCGCGCCGCGCCGGGCACGTCGCCGTGCTCGCGCAGCACGGCGGCCAGCTCCTCCCCACCCGCTCCGGCCAGCCGCTCCGCGGCCGTCCCTCCGCGCGAGGGATCCATCCTTAGATCGAGCGGACCGGCCGTCATGAAACCCATCCCTCTCGACGGGTCGTCGATCTGACGCGACGACAGGCCGAGGTCGAACAGCGCCCCCGTCAGCTTCTCTCCCCCGGCCTCGATGAGGACGGCCGGCACTTCCCTGAACGTCGCGTGCGAGACCCGCACGCGATCGCCGAATGCCTTCAGCCGGTCGCGCGCGAACGCGAGCGCGGCCGGATCCCGGTCACAGCCCAGCAGCCGGGCGCCGGGCTCGGCGGCGAGCAGCGCTTCCGCGTGCCCGCCGTCGCCGAGCGTGGCGTCCAGGTAGAGACCGGGACCGTTCCGCAGGAACGACAGCACCTCCGCGAGCAGCACCGGCTCATGACGCGCACTCACGTCCCGTCCCGACCAGCGGCGGGGTCCCCAGCAGCTCCGCCGCCGACGGCCAGCAGCGCAGGCGCGGCTCGCAGCCCGCGAGCCGGAACAGGTCGCGCAGGTAGTGCGAGAGCCCGCACACCACGAATCCGCCCGCGCGAGACTCGAAGCGTGCCAGCGATTCCACCAGGTCCGGCACCACGCGGTAGTCGATATGCCGGAGCTGCGAGCAGTCGAGCAGCAGCTGCTCGACGCCGCGCGCCGCGAGGTCGTCGAGGGTGCGATCGAGACGGCCCACCGCCACGCGGTCCATCCAGCCGCGCAGCGCGAGCAGCGCGATGCGGCCGGTGGGGCGCTCGCGGATCTCGATGCGGGCCGAGGCGCCGTGGCGGCCGCCGCACAGGTCGAGGTTGAGCGCGAGCACGATGCGCTCGTCGTGGGTGTCGTGCCTGGCCGCCATGATCATTCCTCTCCGAGCATCTCCGGCTCCAGCTCCGACAGCTTCTCGTCCGGCATGGCCGCCATGGACGCGCTGTACTTCTCCGGATTCCAGATCTCGATGTACTCGATGTTCCCGTGCAGGAGGGCTTCCTTGCCGAGTCCTGCACGGCCCGTCAGCGCCGGTGAGATGCTGATGCGTCCCTGCGCATCCACCGTCACCCAGTACGCGTCCTTCCTGAACGCACGCACGAATCCGCGCTCGCGCGGACCCTTGCGCTGCAGCTTGCGGAGCTTGGCCTCCATCTGCTCCCATCCCTCGACGGAGTAGAGCTGGAGGCAGCCTTCGGTGCCGTACTTCAGGAAGAAGCGGTCGTGGGTCTTCCGGCCGGGGCCCTCGCGGCGCATCGCGACGGGCACGCTGAGGCGGCCCTTGTGATCGATCGAGCAGGTCTGTGTGTTGTGGAAGGACGCCATCGTGACCCGGTCTCGCTCTCTCGCGGAACTTCCCCGTCTACCCACTGCTCCCCACTGCTTCCCACGACCCGCGCACAATAGGAGCGTGTGGTGCGGGTGTCAAAGGGAAAGGTGGGCGCTCCGAGAGCAAGCCGACCGCGCTCCACACTGCACGCGCGTGCAGCGTCGGGACGAAGCGTTTCAGATGGTCACGGACCCGCCGCCAGCGAGTCGAAGACGGCCCAGTCCACGCGGTAGAACGTGTAGACGGCGGGCCCGGGACGCGACACGCCGAGGTTCGGCACGGAGGCGTGGCCGAGGGGCGTGAGGCAGGCGGCGAAGCGGCTGCGACGGCGCAGGTCGTCCCCCACGGGCGCGCGGTCCACGACGTAGTCGGGCCGCGAGAACGAGGCGAAGCGGAAGTTCGCGACCGCCTCCTCCGGTGTCTCGCGCAGGAGGTAGGGGACCATCTCCGGCGTGACCAGGCCCGCGAGGTCCAGCACGCGCCTCCCGCTGAAGTAGCCGATCGCCCCGATGTCCGGCGAGGCGATCGTCGCGCCGGGCGGCGTGTTCGCCGCGAACCAGCGGCCCCACGGGATCAGGCTGCTCCGCAGCGCCGCGCTGAACGAGTCCACGTGCGGCACCACCACGGTGCGGTAGACCGCGAGGTTCTGCGCCAGCACCAGCGCGGCGAGCGCGCCACCGATCACCGCCGTGCGGAACGAATGCTTCGGCGTGTCCCCGGCCCCCGTGCTCCAGCACTCCCCGGCGCGCCAGGCCAGCCAGCCCAGGACCGGCAGCAGCGGCAGCAGGTAGCGCGAGAGCACCGGCATGCCGCGCGATACGTAGAGCGCGGGCACCGCGATCACCCACACCCACGGCAGCAGGCGCTGCGCGCGCTGCGCCGCCGGGCGCTGGGTCCACACGCGCCGGCCGCCGAGCACGAGCGCCGCCGCCAGCAGCGCCGCCAGCAGCCCGTCGGTGGCGCCCACGATGCGGATCTGGCGCCACAGGCCCTCGAGGTGGTAGGCGAGGCCCGCGCCGCCCGCGGCCTTGGCCTGGAGCGTCTGCGGCCACAGCGTGCCGAAGTAGACGCGCGCGAACAGCAGCCAGGTGCCGTAGATGAGCGCCGGGGGCAGCGTGCCGGAGATCAGGCGCTGCAGGCCCGGGCGGCTGTCGGTGTCCACCAGCAGGAAGATGCCCCACAACACCAGCAGCAGCGCGGCCTCGGGCCGCGTGAGCGCGGCCAGCGCCCACAGCGCGCCGGTGCGCACCGGGCGCGCCCCCCACTGCTTGCCCTCGGTGAACGCCACGAAGCCGGCCAGGATGAGCGCCACCGCCAGCGGCGTCTCCATGCCGGAGAGCGACCAGCGCAGCATCCACGCGTGTCCTGCCCACGCCAGCGTGGCCGCGGCGCGCAGTGCCGGCGTGCGCAGGTTGCGGCGCATGAGCTGGAGGAACAGCACCACCGACCACAGCGTGGCGAGGAACCCCAGCACGCGCGCCACGCGCAGCCCGTCGAGGCCGAGGGCCATGCCGTCGGCGATGAGCGACACCCACAGCGGGCTGGTGCAGCCGTAGACCCGCTCGCCCGGATTGAAGACCAGACCCTGGCCGCTGGCGAGGTGCTGCGCGTAGCGCAGGTGGATGAAGGTGTCGTCGGTGACGTAGTGGCGCAGCGGCCACATGAGGACCGCGGCCAGCAGCAGCGCGGCGGCCAGCCCGACGCGCTCGATCCGCGTCATCGGTCCGAGCGGCCCGTAGAGCGCGAAGGTCATGGCGTGCGCCCCGCCTGCGTCACCAGATCGTCGAGCAACCCGGCGAGCCGCGCGCCGAGCGCCGCTCGCGTGTACGCGTCGAGCCACGCGGGGCGCTCGCCCGGGGCGCGGCCGCCCGCCCTCCACGCCAGGTAGCGGCGCTCGATCTCGATCGCCAACGCCGCACGGTCGCCGGCCGGCGACACCGTGCCGCCCGCGCGGCGGACCAGCGCCGCGCACTCGTCTTCGGCGTCGAGCACCGCGAGCAGCGGGCGCCCGGCGTCGAGGTATTCATAGAGCTTGCCGGGCACCATGGTGCGGTAGCCGCGCGGCTTCCACAGCACCAGCACGTCGGCGGCGCGCTGGAGCGCGCGCGCGTCCGCGTGCGCGAGCGGCCCCGGGAAGGAGACGATTCCGGTGAGCCCGAGCGCCGCGGCGCGATCCGCGTAGTCGGCGTCGAACGGACCGGCGAGCGTCGCGCGGATGCGGCGGCGCGCCTCCGGGCGGCGCGCGAACAGGTCGTGCAGCGCCTCGAGGAACACCCCGGCGTCGGGCATCTGCGAGAGCGTGCCGGTCCACGCGAGCACGAAGTGCCCGGGATCGGGCGCCCTCTCCTGCCCGTCGTCGGTGTCCGGCTCGAAGCCGTTGGGCAGGTGGACCACGCGCGGGCGCCCCGGCGTCCCGCCCGGGAAGCGCTGCTCGAGGTCGTCGGCGTGGGTGCGCGAGGCGGCGAGCACCAGGCTCGCGCCGCGAATCACGCCACGCTCGAGGGCGGTCTGCCGCCACGCGTGCAGGCGCGTGGGCGGCTCGCGGAAGTGGAGGCCGACCCACGGGTCGCGGAAGTCCACGACCCAGGGCCGCCGGCGCCCGGCCCCCGGGGCCACGCGATCCGGTGGGGGCGCGGGCACGGCCAGGTGGGCGCTGTCGGGCGGCGAGCTGGAGAGCACCACGTCGATGTCGCCGCGCGCGAGCCGCTTCTCCGCCGCGCGCCGCGCGCGAGCCGCCCATCCCGCGTAGGAGTCGGGCAGGAGCCACCAGTCCGAGAGAGCGCGCAGCCCGCCGAAGAGGCGGCCGGGGCGCTTCCCCGCCGTTCCGCGGCTGAGCCTGAGCCACGCGGAGAGCGCGCTGCCGCCGCACACGCGGATCACCTCGGTCTCCTGCGGCACGCGCGCGGCGAGCGTCTCGTCCCTCACCCAGTAGTCCTCCGGGCCGGCGCACATCACCGTGCAGTCCCAGCCGTGCCGGGGCAGGTGGCGGGTGAAGCCGAGCACGCGGTGCACTCCGCCGCCGGCCAGCGGCGGGTAGAAGTAACACAGAATCAGCACCCGGCGCCTGCTCATCCGCCCCTCCGCGGGCGCGACGCCGCGAGCGAGGCGAACAGCGCCTCGATGCGCGCCATGTTGCGCGCGGCGTCGGCGCGCTCCTCGACC
>CAYHRW010000107.1:2456-8480 GCA_964359105.1 uncultured bacterium | reverse complement strand
GGCGGTCCGCGAGCCGAGCCCGCGCCGCACGGACCACCGGCCCTGCAGCGGGCGACGCGCTCTCGACTACGAGTGCTGAAGGCCGGGCAGCCTGCACGAGCGATGGGCCGGCGCGCGCGTGTGCGGAAGCGTGGCGGGGCGAGGGCACGGGACCTCCGTGACGACCGTTCCTCGATTGCGTGGGAGGTGAGGAGCCTGCGATCCGACGCTCGCGGGCAAGCGGAGTGCCACGGCTCGGACCCGCGACGCACGGCCCCGGAAGCCGCGCTCGATGCGCGACATGCTTGCCGGTGCTGCGTTGCCCGCGCCGTGGCGCCAGGCAGCGACCTCGGAAGAACTGTCGCCACCGCCTGACGCCTGGCGGGTCTCCGTCGCGAGGCGGCCGGCGCGCCGCTCACTTGTACAGCGTCTTGAGCCTCCCCCACGTCACCGGCTGGGCCGGCGTCTGGTCGCACACGTTCGCGGCCGCCGGTGTGGGCGCGCAGCCGTTCCCCGGCGGCGGCACGGTGCCGACGTAGGGGTTCAGGCCGTCGAAGAGCTGCCAGCCGCCGATCCCTTCCGGGAGCCGGCCGATGGCGCGGTCGGCGGCCGCTTCGTGGCTCCTGTAGGCGTAGGAGTCCACGAGCAGGGTGTCGCCCCCCGACACCTGCCAGAGCATCACGCGGTCGCCGGAGTTGGAGAGCGACAGTCCGTAGGCCGGGAAGCCGTTGGCGCGCTCCCAGGCGTAGGCGTCGCGGCCGAACACCACCATGCGCGCGTTCCCGGCGAGCGTGCCGGAGAAGCCGCAGCGCGGGAGGGTGTCGCCGTCGGTGATGAAGAACGTGGCGAGGTCGAGCGGTGTGGCGCCGGTGTTGATCAGCTCCACCCACTCGTCGTCGCGCGAGGAGTAGGCGCCGCTGCCGTCCCAGTCGCGCGCCGGTCCGGGCAGGATCTCGTTGAGCCGGAGCGGCGCGTCCGCCACGGCGAACACCGGCACACGGCCGGGCGCGGGATGGGTGATGAGAAGAGCGAGGGCGGCGAGTGCCGTTGCCAGAAGCATGGGACTTCCCCTGCGGAGGCGGGTCGCGGGGGCTTGACGCACGCCGGCCGCCCGGCCGGCGCCCCGCCTGTTGCACGACCCGTGCCCCACGCGGGCGGTGCGCAGGCGCGCGCTCGCGCGGCTTCGACGCGAGCCTGCCGTGCGCTCCGGGCGCCCGCACAGGGCCTGCGCGGTGTGCCCGCACCGTGGGCGCGACGGGGGCGACGCGTTCCGCGCCGCGCACGACGCGGTCGCCGGCGTGAACGGCGGCGACAGCGCGCCACTCCCGCTGCGCGCGGCCACCCATCCTCCAAAGGGGGTACTCCTTCTATCCCTCCGTAGCCCTCCGATGCGCGCCGCCCGCGGCCTACACTCGGCTTGAAGTGTGCCCTCTCACATCGGTGGAGGTTCCATGTCACAGAGGATCCTGCTGGGCGACGAGGCCGTCGCGCTGGGCGCCATCCATGCCGGCGTGAGCGCCGCCTACGCATACCCGGGCACCCCGGCGACGGAGATCATGGAGTTCCTGCTGGACTGGCGGGAGGACCATGGCCGGCCGCACGCCGCGTGGTGCGCCAACGAGAAGACCGCCTTCGAGGAAGCCCTCGGGGTCTGCTTCGCCGGGCGGCGGGCGATGGTCTCCATGAAGCACGTGGGGCTCAACGTAGCCGCCGATCCGTTCATGAACTCGGCGCTGGTGGCGCCGCACGCCGGGCTGGTGGTCGCGGTGGCCGACGACCCCGGGATGCACAGCTCGCAGAACGAACAGGACAGCCGTTTCTACGCCGACTTCGCGAAGGTCCTGTGCCTGGAGCCCGCCACCCAGGCGGAGGCCTACGCCATGACGCGCGAGGCCTTCGACCTCTCCGAGCGCTTCCGGGTGCCGGTGATGGTCCGGCTGGTCACGCGCCTGGCCCACAGCCGCACCACCATCGAGGTGGGCGAACCGCGCGCCGAGAACCCGATCCGCCGGGCCCCGGTGCGCTCCTCGTGGATCCTGCTCCCGGGCAACGCGCGCCGCCAGTGGCACGAGCTGCTGGAGCGCCAGAAGGACCTGATGGTCTGGAGCGAAGGCTCAGCCTGGAACCCGCTCGAGCTGACCGGCGACGGCGCCCTGGGCGTCATCACCGCCGGTATCGCGCGCAACTACTTCCTGGAGAACGCGGGCGACCTGGCGGCGCGGCCTTCTCACCTCCACATCGGCGCCTATCCCCTGCCGCTCGGGTCCATCCGCCACCTCGCGGCGCACGTGAAGCGCATCCTGGTGCTCGAGGACGGCTACCCGTTCATCGAGCGCCAGCTCCACGGGCTGCTCGGCGGGCCGGTCGGGGTGATCGGGAAGCACACAGGGCACGTGCCCGAGGACGGTGAGCTCACGCCCGACTCGGTGCGCGCCGCGCTCGGGCTGCCCGCGCGGCCCACGGTCGGACACGCGGAGTTCGGGCTGCCCGGGCGCCCGCCGCAGCTGTGCGCGGGCTGCCCGCACGGACACGCCTACCACGCGCTGCAGAAGGCGTTCGAGGGACTCGAGCACACCATGGTCACCGCCGACATCGGCTGCTACACGCTCGGGGCGTTGCAGCCCTACGCCGCGATCGAGTCGTGCGTGTGCATGGGCGCCTCGATCGGCATGGCCAAGGGCGCCGCCGAGGCCGGCTTCCACCCGGTGGTGGCGGTGATCGGCGACAGCACGTTCCTGCACTCCGGCCTCACGCCGCTGATGGACGCGGTGGCCGCCGACACGAACATGACGGTGCTGATCCTCGACAACGAGGCGGTGGCGATGACCGGCGGGCAGGAGCCCGTGGTGAGCACCTCGCGGCTCCACAGCATCCTGCTCGGCATCGGCGTGCCGGCCGAGCACTGCCACGTGGTCGAGGCCGCGCCGCGCCAGGTGCAGCACAACTCCGAGGTCATCCGCCGCGAGCTGGACCACCACGGGCTCTCGGTGGTGATCGCGCTCAAGGAGTGCATCCAGACCGCCAAGCGCCGGCGCCGCGAGGCGGAGGCGGAGGTGCCGGCATGAAGTTCGACATCATCCTCGCCGGCGTGGGCGGCCAGGGCGTGCTCTCGATGGCCGCCATCATCGGCCGCGCCGCGGTGACCGAGGGGCTCAACGCCAAGCAGTCCGAGGTCCACGGCATGTCGCAGCGCGGCGGCGCGGTGCTCGCGCACCTGAGGCTCTCGGACGGCGCGATCGCGAGCGACCTGATCCCGCGCGGCTCGGCCGACCTGATCCTGAGCATGGAGCCGGTCGAGAGCCTGCGCTACGTGGACTACCTCTCGCCCGCCGGCACGCTGGTCACCGCCGTCAACGCGTTCGCGAACATCCCCGACTACCCGGAGATGGAAGGCGTGCTCGCCCAGGCACGCTCGTTGCCGCACGCCATCCTGGTGGACGCCGCGAAGCTCGCGGACGAGGCGGGCGACGTGCAGGCGATGAACACCGTCATGGTGGGCGCCGCGGCGCACCTGCTGCCGCTGAAGATCGAGACGCTCGAGAAGGCGATCCAGCGGAACTTCGCCTCCAAGGGCGAGTACGTGCTCAAGGTGAACGCCGCCGCATTCGCGGCCGGGCGGAAGGCCGCCACGTGAGCCTCGACCGCGCGCGCGTCGCCCGCATCCTCGAGACCGCGCGCCACCGCGAGCAGGGCGTGCTCACCGAGCCCGAGGCCATGGACCTGCTCGACGCGGCCGGCATCGAGACGCCGCACCGGCTGCTGCTGCGCGGGCCGGTGGAGGCACGGCGGCTGCTGGCGCCGCCATTCCCCGGCGCACGCGTGGTCATCAAGGTGGTCGCGCCGCACATCCTGCACAAGACCGAGGTGCAGGGCGTGCGCGTGGTTCCCAACCGGCTCGACGAGATCGTGCCGGCGGTGGACGCGCTGGCCGAGCGCTTCGCCGGCCAGCCGGTGGACGGCTTCCTGATGAGCGAGTACGTCCCCTACGACCCGTCGCTCGGCCACGAGCTGCTGCTCGGGCTTCGCTGGACCGACGACTTCGGCCCGGTCGTGACGGTGGGCGCGGGTGGCGTCGCCACGGAGTTCCTGGCGCAGGCGCTCAAGCCCGGCGAGGCGGTGGCGATGCTCTCTCCCGCGCTCGCAGACCGGGCCGCCGTCGAGCGCGCGCTCGCGCCGCTCGCCGTCGTGAAGCTGCTCACCCGGGGTCTGCGCGGGCGGCCGCCCGAGGTGCCGCTCGTCACGCTCGCCGAGGTCGTGCTGCGTTTCATGGAGCTGGCCGAGGCGTTCTGCCCCGAGCCCATCGGCGAGTTCGAGGTGAACCCGCTGGTGCTCTCGAACGGGCGCGTCGTGGCACTCGACGCGCTGCTCAGGCTCGCGCCGCCGCGCGCCGCACTCGCGGCGCCGCGGCCGCTCGCAAAGGTCCGCCGGCTGCTCGCGCCGCGCTCGGCCGCGGTGATGGGCGTGTCGGAGAAGCTGAACCCCGGCCGCATCATCCTCCAGAACCTGCTGCGCGACGGGTTCGACCACGAGCGCATCTTCGTGGTCAAGCCCGGCGCCGAGACCGTGGACGGCTGCCGCTGCGTGCCGTCCATCGAGGCGCTGCCCGAGCGCGTGGACCTCATCATCCTGAGCATCGCGGCCGCGCAGGTCCCGGCCGCGCTCGCGGCAATCGTCGAGGGCCAGAAGGCCGAGAGCGTCATCCTGATCCCCGGCGGGCTCGAGGAGCGGGAAGGGAGCGAGCCGATCGTGGCTGCGATGCGCGACGCGCTCGCCCGCTCGCGCGAGACGCCGTGGGGCGGGCCGGTCGTCAACGGCGGCAACTGCCTCGGCATCCGCTCCGCGCCAGGACGCTACAACACCCTCTTCATCCCCGAGCACAAGCTGCCGCTGCCAAAGCGTGACCCGAGCCCGGTCGCGCTCATCGCCGGGAGCGGCGCGTTCGCGGTCTCCAAGACCAGCAAGCTCGCGGGCGTGAACCCGAAGTACACGATCTCGATCGGCAACCAGATGGACCTCACCATCGGCGATTACCTGGAGGTGCTGAAGGACGACCCCGGGATCGAGGTGTTCGCGGTCTACGCCGAGGGCTTCCGCCCGCTCGACGGGCTGCGACTGCTGAAGGCGACGCGCGACATCACCGCCTCGGGCCGCACCGTGATCCTCTACCGCGGCGGGCGCACGCGGGCCGGCGCCGCAGCCGCCGCGAGCCACACCGCCGCCATCGCCGGCGACTGGCTGGTGACGCGCCAGCTCGCCGCCGCTGCCGGCGCAGTGGTGGCCGAGACGCTCGACGACTTCGAGGACCTGGTGCGCCTGTTCGTGCGGCTGCGCGGCCGCGCCGTCGCCGGCCCCCGGCTGGGCGCGGTGTCGAACGCCGGCTACGAGAGCGTCGCCATCGCCGACAACGCCGGCGCGCTCGAGCTGGCCGCCTACCAGCCCGAGACCGCGGCCGGCATCCGCCGCGTGCTCGAGCGCGCGCGGCTCGCCGGCATCGTCACGGTGAGGAACCCCATCGATCTCACCCCCATCATGGGCGACGCCGACACCGAGGAGATCGTGCGCCTGGTGCTCGCCGACCCCGGCGTGGACGTGGGGATCGTCGGCTGCGTGCCGCTCACCGGCGCGCTCAACACGCTGGCGCGGGGAGACGGCCATGCCGACGATGTCACGTGCGGGGACTCGCTCGCGCAGCGGCTGGTGCGGCTGTGGCGCGCGAGCCAGAAGCCCTGGGTGGCGGTGGTGGACGGCGGCCGGCTCTACGACCGCATGGCCGACGTGCTGGAAGACGGCGGTATCCCCACGTTCCGCACCGCCGACCGGGCGCTGCGGTTGCTGAACGTGTGGATCACCGAGGCGCGAAGGCAGGGGCCGCGAGTGGCTACGACGGACCCAGTAGGGGCAGGGACGGCGTAGGGCGGCGAATCAACTTCCCCCGAAAAGCCACGAGCGCCGCCTCGTTCTGCGGGGACGGCGCTCGCTCCTTGTGCGGCCCGGCCTTTGCCCCCCCTACTTCGCCTTGACCGACAGCACCTCGGCGATGTTGTG
>CAYHRW010000107.1:0-2356 GCA_964359105.1 uncultured bacterium | reverse complement strand
CCGGTGAGCGCCGCCATCCCGGCGCGCTGGGTGAAGCTCGCGGTGCACGACACGGCATTGGTCTGGATGCGCGCCACCTGCTGGGCGAGCGCCTTCTCCATGATGCCGAAGCCGAGCCGCCAGCCGGTCATGGCGTAGGTCTTGGAGAACCCGTCGAGCACGATGGTGCGGTCGGCCATGCCGGGCAGCGAGGCGATCGAGACGTGCCGCCCGTCGTAGAGCGTGCGCCCGTAGATCTCGTCCGAGAGGATCATGAACGAGTGCTTGCGCGCGATGGCGGCGATGCCCTCCACGGTCTCGGGCTTGAGCACGGCGCCGGTCGGGTTGTGCGGCGAGTTGAGGATCAGCAGTTTCGTGCGCGACGTGATCTTGCTCTCCAGATCCTTCAGGTCCAGGTCGAAGCCGTTCTCATCGCCGAGCGGCAGCGGCACGGGCCGCGCGCCGAGGAAGTTGACCAGCGACTCGTAGATCGGGAACGACGGGTTGGGGAGCAGCACGTCGTCGCCGTCCTCGAGCAGCGCCATCATGGTGTAGAACATGATGGGCTTGCCGC
This sequence comes from uncultured bacterium, assembly GCA_964359105.1. Taxonomy (GTDB): domain Bacteria; phylum Eisenbacteria; class RBG-16-71-46; order RBG-16-71-46; family RBG-16-71-46; genus JACRPT01. The sequence continues at coordinate 1,803 of CAYHRW010000107.1, read as the reverse complement.
CGGGCGTGACCACGACGTTGTCGGCGTCGCACGGGATGCCGCGCTCGGCCTTCCACTGCTCGGCGATGATCTTGCGGAACTCGGGCAGTCCGGGCGACGGCCCGTAGTGCGTCCAGCCCTCCTCCAGGGCCTTCGCCGCGGCGTCGCGGATGTACTTCGGCGTATCGAAGTCGGGCTCGCCGATCTCGAGGTGGATGATCTTCCGTCCCTGCGCCTCGAGCGCCCGAGCCCGCGCCAGCACTTCGAAGGCGGATTCGGTCCCCAGCCGGCTCATGCGTTGCGCGAGTCTCATGTCTTTCCTCCACCCTTCCTGCATGCGCGGCGTCAACGGGTCCGCGCGCGTCGTGTCCAGTCCAGCGTCCACTGCGGCCGTGAAGCGCCGGTCCGCGCCTCCCCGCCCGCGTTCGTCGCGAGGCTCAGCGCGGCGTAAATGTGGCCTCCGGCGCCCGGCGCGCGCAGCTCGATGCGCGTGCGCCGGCCGGCGCCGGTGACTGCCCGCAGCACGAGCCGGTCGCTCGAGGCCTCGGGCAGGTACAGACTCTCACCGGAGCGCACGCGGAAGGCGCAGTGCGTGACCCGGACGTAAGACCCCGCGGGGCCCCGGGCCTCCACCTGCGCGGCGGTGAGCGTCCTCACCGCGCCGCGCGCGAACCGTCGCTCGCCCCAGGCCTCGTGACGGAGCGTCAGGCCGAGCGCCGGCCTCCCACCGCGCCACTCGCCCCACCACCCCTGCCGGAAGCCGGCCGGGCGGGCGCTCTCGCGGCGTGCACCGTGCTGCTCTTCGAAGCCCAATGCGAGCGACCCATGTTGAGCCAAGCGGCGCTCCACTTCAAGCGCCGCGCGCGCCCCCGAAAGGCCCGGCCGGAAGCGCCACAGCGCGGCGATAGCGCGCGCGCGCAGCCACTCCGTCTCATCCGAAAGTTCCATTGCGAGGGCCTGCGCGGGGCCGCTGCGGCGCGGCTCGGCCAGCGACTGGAAGCCGGGGAGCCCGCCCCGGGCGCGCACGGCCAGCTTTCGGCGCCCGAGCGGGCGCTCGAGCGCGCCCTCGGCCCGCCAGCGGCCGGCGCGGTCCATGGCCAGCTCGGACTCCGCGCTTCCGCGCGCGAGGCTCACGCTCGCCTGCGTCCCGCCGCGGCGCCGGGCGAGCAGACCAGCGCCCAGCCCGCCGAGCCGGGCGTGCGCTCCGGCCAGGTCCGCCTTCCCGAAGCGGCCGTAGAGCGTCTCGACCGTGCGGTCCTGGCCCGCGCGGAACCAGGCGCCGCGGCCCGCGCGGCCGCGGAAGCGCGCGCCCGCGCCGCGGTCGGACGCCGTGCGGCTCCACGGCTCGGCCGCCGCGCCCAGCACCAACCCGCGCCCCCAGCGCGGCGAGAGCCGGCCCACGCCGAGCCGGCCCGTCGCGGCGTCGGTCTCGAGCGTGCCGCCCGCGAGCGGATCGCGCTCGCCCTCGCGCACCGAGCCGTCAAACGTGCGGTCGCTGAAGCGCACGCGGCGCGAGCGGCGTGGACCTTCGCCCGCGCGGCCCGTGGCGCCGAAGCCCACCTCGACGCTGCCGGCGTCGAGCGAGTCGGCGGGCTCGGCCTCGTAGTCCACTCCTTCCGGAGCCTCGGGCGGCGGCTCGGGCGAGTCGGTGGCCGCGGACGCAGCGAGGAGCACGAGTGCTAACACCGCGATCAGCGCCGCTCTCACGGCGCGCCGCCCAGCCCGAGCGCGAGCCGCACCGTCTCGCCCAGCGCCGGGTGACTCTCGACCGCCGCGGGCGCGGCCACCCCCCGCCCGCCCGCCCCGCCCCCCCACCCACCCCCC
>CAYHRW010000106.1:6188-8542 GCA_964359105.1 uncultured bacterium | reverse complement strand
CTGAGCGTAGATGTCGGCGCGGCCGCTGCGGTTGTCCATCCAGGTGACAATGGCGCCGCCAGCGCCGTCCGCGGTGAGCATGGGGCCGTACTGGTCGTTCGCGGCGGTGCACAGGGCGAGGCCATCCGTGGGCCAGGTTGGGTCGGCCACACCACTGGCCAGTATGTGCTGAGCGTAGATGTCGGTGTAGCCGCTGCGGGCGTCGTGCCAGGTGACGATGGTGCCACCGGTGCCATCGGCGACGATCTTGGCGTAGCCTTGGTCCCCCGCGGCGGTGCACAGCGGCACGTTGACGAGCGGGTCGGTGGGCCATCCCGCAGCGGCAGGGCGCGGCATCAGCAGCGCGAGACCGAGCAGCCCCCCGCAGACGAAGAAGAACGCTCTAGCCTTCTGCATGACAGCCTCCGAGAAGTGAGCCCCGCCGGCAGGTGCGGTGGCTCCCGGTGACTTCGGGCCTGCCCCCTCGAGCTGGTGGCCCGCGCCTACTTGTCTTCGCGCGCCTGCCCGGCCTTCCCCTGCGGCGTGCCGTACTTCGCCTTCACGCTGCCCCACGTCTGCAGCCGCGCGGGCGTGGCGCCGCCCCAAAAGTTCCCCACGAGGCCTGTCGATCCGGTAAGGACACCGCAACTATAGGGCCGCCTGAAAACGTCGCCGTTTGGCGCCAGGACGAAGACCTCCGCTCCGCAGCCTACGTTTGCGACAGCCATGCCGGAGACCGCACTGCCCGCCTGCGCGGTGGCGCTCCTCGCCCCGAGGTGATAGGCAACCGCGAGGCACAGGAGCCCCGTGCACACGTAGAAGAATCGCTTGGCCATCGTGCGACCTCCGGCTGGTGGGCCGCGAGCTGGCGGGCGCCCGGGGCCCGGCGGAGCTACCCGACCTTCCCGCCGATGTCTCGATTATCGCCGCGCGCGCGGGTGGTAGCCACAGCGGATTCAGGAGCGCCCCCTCCGTTGGCCCCCCGCTCCGTGCGCGCGTGAGATGCGGGCCCATACCCCCCGACGCTCACCGCCGTGGCGCTGGCGCTGCGGACGGCGGAGAAGATCGCGGAGGAGCTGAGGTAGAAGGCGCGGGTCCGACCGCGTCGTCGCCGCGCGCCGTGGTGCCGGGAGCAGGGATCGAACCTGCACGGGCTTTCGCCCAGCGGGGTTTAAGTCCGCTGCGTCTGCCAGTTCCGCCATCCCGGCACACCGTCCTGCTGCGCCCACAATAGCATCGCGCCCGGACCCATCCTGGGCCCGGGCGCTTTCGCACGCGGAGAAGTCGGACCGCGCGCTAGTGCCCGTGCCCGCCGGCACCACCGGCTAAGGCGTCCACCACCTTCACCGCGGGGTACTTGGCGAGGAAGCCCTGCACCGCCCAGCCGAACACGCCGAGGAATCCCAGCGTCACGCCGACCTCGGGCAGGCCCACCCAGCGCACGTCGGGGTTCACCGAGGGCATCACCAGGATGTGGCGCTCCATCCACATCCCGGCCATCACGATGACGCTGAAGAGCGAGAGCCAGAACGGGCTGGTCTTCGTGGTCTTGTTCATCAGGCCGAGGAACGGGATCAGGAACACGAACCCGAAGGTGGTGAAGGCGAGCTTGCGCCACGGCTCCTCGAAGCGCAGGAACACCCACCAGGTCTCCTCCGGCATGTTCGCGTACCAGATGACCAGGTACTGCGCCCAGAACTGGTAGACCCAGAAGATCGAGATGGAGAACAGGATCTTCCCCAGGTCCCAGAAGTGAGTCGGCGTGATGTAGGCCGCGAGTCCGCGCGCCTGGCGCAGGCGGGTGCTGAGCAGCGCCGTCATGGCGATGCCGCTCAGGAACGCGCCCATGAACACCCACCAGCCGAACAGGCCGCTCACCCAGGTGGGCGTGAGCGACATGATGAAGTCCCAGGCGAAGACGGTGAAGACGAAGGCATAGACCAGGCAGATCTGCGGAGCGCGCAGGGCGAGCCGGTTCCTCTGCCACACGGCCTCGGCCTCCTCGCCGCGCCAGCCCTGCGAGAGCTTCTCGTACTCGGCGCGCAGCTCGGGTGCGACGTGATCCTTGAGCAGGTACACGTCGCTGCGCAGCGAGGTGCGCACCAGGTCACGCACCAGCCACCACAGCAGCCCCAGGCCCACCAGCGTCCGCGCCCAGAGGAACGGCACGTTCAGGTAGGGCCTCTGGCGCGCCAGCACCTCGGTGTGCGTCCACGGCAGGTAGGTCCAGATGCCGGCGACCAGCATGACGACGACGAAGGCGATGCCGTAGGGCAGGTAGGCGGAGAGCGATTCGGCGATGCGCAGCACCGGCCCGGCCCAGCGGCCGTTGCCGAGCCGGATGGCGCTCGCCAGCACCGCGGCCCCCAGCGACA
>CAYHRW010000106.1:0-6088 GCA_964359105.1 uncultured bacterium | reverse complement strand
CCCGTCCCCGGCCATGCTCTTCCCGTGGCACGGCGTGCAGGTCACCGCGAACCTGCGCTCCCCGCGCGCCACCGAGGAGTCGAGGTCGGCCGGCGCGGTCGGGTTCACGAGCGTCGCTGCCAGCACGTCGCGCCCGGGGTCGGGTTCGCGGCCCACGGTGGCCACGCTCGCGGTGTCGGGCAGCCGCATCGAGACCTTCTGCGGGACGATGACGACCGACCAGCGCATGTCGCGGATCGGGTAATACCCGAGGTGGGTCGCCGACTTCAGCATGTCCTGGCAGCCCTTCTGCGCCGTGGTGGCCGCGAAGAGCGCGAGCACGCCGATGGCGACGATGCCGGGCCCGAGCCTAGGCATGGACCTTCACCTCGTCGGCCCCGTGGCCCTTCATGAGCTCGAGCACGCGCGCCGCGTCCTCGCCCTTCGCCGGGACCCAGATGCCGATCTTGTCCTCGCTGAAGCGCGGATCGTAGGGCGCCCTGGATCGCACCGCGGGCAGCCGCCCCAGCGCCAGCATGCCGAGCAGGTTGAAGATCCCGGCGAGCAGGATCATGGACTCGAAGCCGATCACCACGAACGGCGGGATCGAGACCAGCTCCTTGCCGGCCACCACCAGCGGCCACGACAGCGCCGCGTAGATGCACAGCGCGAAACCGCCGGTGAGCCCGCAGACGCCGCCTGCGAAGGTGACCCAGCGCACCAGCGACGGGCCCTGCTCGACGGCCTGCTCCAGGTCGTGGTAGGGCACCGGCGAGAAGATGCTGAGGTCCCGCCGGCCGGCCTGTCGGAGCGCCTGCACCGCGCCGGTGGCGTCGTCCACGTAGGAGAACACGCCCATCACCCCCACCGGCTTCGGCGCGGGCGGCAGCAGCAGGTCGCGCAGCGACGGGCGCCGGCTCATTTCTTCCTCCGCAGCGGCACCGGCAGGGTCTCCTTGATCTCGGTGATCGAAAACGCCGGGAGCACCTTGACGAACACCAGGAAGAACATGAAGAACCAGGCGAACGCGCCGGCGGTGATGCCGGCCTCGGTCCACGACATCTTGTAGTTGACGTCCCAGGCGTAGGGCTCGAACGGGCGCGCCAGCGACGTGATGATGATGACGAAGCGCTCGAACCACATGCCGACGTTCACGAACAGCATGAGCACGAACAGCACCGGCAGGTTGCGGCGCACCCCCTTGAACCACAGCAGCAGCGGCAGGATCACGTTGCACGAGAACATGATCCACGCCGCCCACCAGAAGTGGCCGAAGTAGCGGAACAGGAAGATGTCGCGCTCGGCGTTGCTCGGCCCGTACCAGGCCATGAAGAACTCGGTGAGGTACGAGTAGCCGACGATGGTCGAGGTGAGCAGCACCAGCTTCGAGAGCTTCTCGATGTGGTCCGTCGTGACGATGTGCTCGAGCCGGAACGCCTTGCGGATCACGATGAGCAGGTTGATCACCAGCGCCACGCCCGAGAAGATCGCGCCGGCCACGAAGTAGGGCGCGAAGATGGTGTTGTGCCAGCCGGCGGTCTGGGACATGGCGAAGTCCCACGACACCACGCTGTGCACCGAGAGCACCAGCGGCGTGGCGATCGCCGCGAAGTAGAGGTAGGCGCCGTAGTAGTGCTTCCACTGGTTGTTGCCGCCGCTCCAGCCGAACGAGAGCGCGGTGTAGAGCGGCTTGAGGACCTTGTTGGTCGCCCGGTCGCGCGCCGCGGCCACGTCGGGGATCAGCCCGACCACGAAGAAGATGCTCGAGACCGTGAGATAGGTGGTCACCGCGAACACGTCCCACTCGAGCGGCGAGCGGAAGTTCGGCCACAGCCCGCGCTGCGACGGGTACGGCACCAGCCAGTAGCCGAGCCACGGGCGCCCGGTGTGGAGCAGCGGGAACAGCCCGGCGGTGAGCACGCCGAACACGGTCATCGCCTCGGCCACGCGGTAGACCGAGCGACGGAAGTGCGAGCGGAACAGGAACAGGATCGCGGAGACCAGCGTGCCGCAGTGCGCGATGCCGACCCAGAACACGAAGTTGGTGATGTAGGCGGCCCACATCACCGGGCGCGTGTAGCCCGCCACGCCCAGGCCCAGCACGATCTGGTTGCGCAGGCACAGGCCGCCGACCAGCAGCACGAGCAGGTCGAGGATGAACACGGTGACCCACACCGGCCCCGGCTTCGCGATCATGCGCAGGATGTCGTCGTTGAGCGACTTCTGCGTGATCGGGCGCCGCTCGGGGTCGTCGCGGTGGAGGGCGGCCGCCGCCGCGCCCGTCAGGACCGTCCCGCTCATGCCAGCTCGCTCTCCCGCTCGAGCTTCTTCAGGTAGGTGATCCCGGGCTTGGTGTTGAGCTCGTTGAAAACCCAGTAGCGCCGCTGGTCGTGCGAGAGCTTCGACACCTTGCTCTCAGGGTCGAGCAGGTCGCCGAAGACGATGGCCTCGGTCGGGCATGACTGCGAGCACGCGGTCTGGATCTCGCCGTCCTTGAGCGGCCGGTTCTCGTCGCGCGCGTTGCCCTTGCCCTCGAGGATGCGCTGGACGCAGAAGGTGCACTTCTCCATCACGCCCTTGGAGCGCACGGTGACGTCGGGGTTGAGCTGCCAGTTGAGCGGCTCGGGGAACGCGAACGTCTCCTTCTCGGGGGCGGCGTAGTCGAACCAGTTGAACTGGCGCACCTTGTACGGGCAGTTGTTCGAGCAGTAGCGCGTGCCCACGCAGCGGTTGTAGACCTGCGCGTTGAGCCCCTCGGGGTTGTGGTAAGTGGCGTAGACGGGGCAGACGATCTCGCACGGCGCATCGGTGCACTGCTGGCACATCATCGGCACGAAGCGCACGTCGTTGGGGCCGCCGCCCATCAGCTCCTCGTAGCGCTCGATCCTGAGCCACGCCATCTGGCGGCCGCGCTTCACCAGCTCGGGGCCCACCGCCGGGATGTTGTTCTCCGCGTTGCAGGCGACCACGCACGCCTGGCAGCCGTTGCAGGAGTTGATATCAATGGCCATCGCCCAGCGGTGGCGGTGGTTGGGATTCGAGTAGCTGCCCTCGTGCACCGGGATCTGGCGCGGGCTGCGCACCTTCTCCTCGGGCTCGTAGGCGGTGATCGCGTGCGGCGGGATCACTTCGCCCGGCTTGAGCTGGCGCGGCTCGGTGTACAGCCCGGGCCTGCGCTGCGAGGGCGGGGTCTCGAGCAGCACCGGCTCGTTGACGCCGCGGGGGCCCTCCTTGCCGAGCCCGGCGGGCGTGTGCGCGGCCTCTTCCGGCGTGGCGCCGGGCGGCACCGGCGCGGGGTGGGCGGACCCGGCGCGCTCGCCCTCGCCCCGCGCCGGATCGAGGATGCGGCCGGCCTTGCCGCCCGAGAATTCCATGGCGATCAGGCTCGCGACCGCGATGCCCTGCGCGATGCCGCGGTCGGCCTGCTGCATGTTGGGCTGCGCGATCGGCAGGTCGGCCGGGCCCGCTCCCTTCGAGATCCTCGCCTTCGTGCTCAGGTAGGCGACCGCGCCGCTCGCCTCATCCTGCGCGGCCGGGAGCAGCGCCAGCGCGTTCACGCCGCGTCCCTGCGCGTAGCGCCCGTACGAGGCGTGGCCCTGGCCGAGCGGGATCGCGACCGTGTCGCGGCGGATGCCCTTGTAGAGGTACGCGGGCGCGGAGACGCTGCCGGCCGCGGTCTCGACCCTGACCGGATCGCCCTGGACCACGCCGATCTTCGCGGCGGTGTCGGGGTGGATCTCGACCCACGAGCCCCACACCGCGGTGGTGGTGCGGTCGGGAAGCTCCTGGAGCCACGGCTTGTTCGCCCCGCGCCCGTCGTGAAGATGCGAGGGGAACAGCACCACCGCGACCTCGCCTGCGCCCTTCAGCTCGGGCGTCGCGAACGCGTGCGTGCCGCTCCAGGCCGCCCCGGGCCTGCCGGCCGGCGTCTCCTCCCACGCCCCACCCTTCTGAAGCGCGTCGGTCCAGAACGTCTCGAAGCTCTTCCCCGCGCCGAAGCGCGCGTGGCGCGCTTTCCACTCGTTGCGCAGGTACGTGTCCCACGTGTCGGGGAACGCGCCGATGCCCGCCGCCTTCGCGATCGCGATCAGCGTGTCGCCGGCGGGCCGCGCGTCGAACATCGGCAGGCGCTGCATCGCGGGCTGCTGCAGCGACCACACGCCGCGCGCCGGCTCGGCGTCGCCCAGGCTCTCGAGCGGGTGGGACTCCGGCAGCACCAGGTCGCAGCGCTCGGCGGTGTCGTCCATCACGCTGGAGAGCGAGATCTTGAACAGCACCTTGCCCAGGGCCTCGCCGAAGCCCGCCCACGCCGGGATCGAATACGCCGGGTCGGCGCCGTGCACCACCAGCACGTCCACGTCGCCCTGCTTCATCTTCTCGATCAGGCCCTGCACGTCGCGGAACGGCGCGACCGCGTCGAAGTTGAGCGCCCGGTCGAGCCGCACCGTCTGGCCGACGTTCCCGGCCATGTGGTTGAGCAGGTTGACCGCGGCGTTGAGCCCGACCGCCTGCTCGCTCTGCGACGCCACGCCGCCGGCGATGGCCAGGCTCGGGCGCCGCGAGGCGAACGCGCGCGCCAGGCGCTCGATGGTGGTCGCGGGCACGTCGGCCTGCTCTTCCACCGCCTCCGGCGTCCACGCCGACAGGTCCACGTCCGCCGCGCCCCGGCCCACGCCCTCCTTCGCGATCACGTGCGCCATGCCGAGCGCCAGCGCCATCTCGCCGCCCGGCCGCACCGCGACCCACTCGTCGGCGCTCGCGCCGGTCGGCGAGAGCCGCGGCTCCACCGTCACGAACCAGCCGGCCTGCGGCCGCGCGCGCATCGCGGCGAAGCCGCGCGCCTGCGACACCGGCGAGCCGAAGGTCTCGAGGAAGTCGGCGCCGAAGGAGACCACCATCTGCGCGCGCGCGAAGTCGAACGTGGGCACCACGGCCTCGCCGAAAGTGCGGCGGTTGGCCTCGCGCACCGCCTCGTGCCCGAACGCCTCGTAGACCAGGTGCGCGCCGCCCGCGGCGGCCGCCCACTCGCGCGCCAGCTTCTCGAACGACCCGGTGCCGTTCCCGGTCACCACCGCGACGCCGCGCCTGCCCGACTTCGCGGTGGCGAGGCGGTCGGCCGCCGTCCTGATCGCCTCGTCCCAGCCGATCGCGCGCCACTGTCCGCTCACCTTCAGCATCGGCGACTTGAGCCGGTCGGGGTTGTAGAGGCCCTGCAGCGACGCGTGCCCGAGCGCGCACAGCCCGCCCCGGTTCACCGGGTGCGCCGGGTTGCCCTCGATCTTGATGGCGCGGCCCTCGCGCGCCTTCACCAGGATGCCGCAGCCCGCGCTGCACTCGCGGCAGGTGCTCGCGTACCAGTAGGGCACTCCGGGCAGGATGTCGTTCGGCGCCACCAGGTACGGGATGAGCTTCTCCGCCGGACGCGACGCGCAGCCGGTGGTGGCCCCGGCCACGCCGATGCCGACCAGCTTCATGAAGTCGCGCCGCCTGAAAGTGAACTCGCTCATCCGCTCCCCTAGTGGTGGCAGATCAGGCAGTCGGTGCTGGCCGGGAAGTTCGGGTCATTCATGCGCGCGCGGTGGCAGCTCACGCACCAGCCCATCTTGAGCGAGGGGTACTGGTACACCACCTTCATCGCCTGGACCGGCCCGTGGCACGTCTGACACGCGAGGCCCGCCTTGACGTGTCGCTTGTGGTTGAACCTGACGTGATCCGCCAGGCGGTACACCTCGACCCACGGGATCTGCTCGCCGCGCTCGTAGTAGCCCGCGAGCTTCTGGACCTCGGGCCGGTCCGTCACCGCGATCTTGTGGCACCCCATGCAGGTGCTGACCGGCGGGAGGTTCGCGATCGAGGACTTCTCCGCCCCGTAGTGGCAGTAGAGGCAGTCCATCCCCAGCTTCCCGGCGTGGATGTCATGCGGGAACTGAACGGGCTGCGCGGGCCCCCGCGGGTTCCCGAGCTGGACCGAGAAGGACTGTGTGAAAGCGACCGTCCCCGCGGCCAGCGCGAGCACGGTCACAAGAAGGATGGAGGCTCTTTTCATGGTCGGGCCGGCGGACACTAATGGCCGGTCCCGGGGACTGTCAACTGGATTGCCAGTGTCCCG
>CAYHRW010000105.1:0-8562 GCA_964359105.1 uncultured bacterium | reverse complement strand
TCGCGATGGCGGGCTGATCCCAGCACAAGCCGTCCTGACGCCGACGCGGCCCTCGCGCAAGCGGGGGCCGCGGTTGTTGGGGGGCGGCGCTGCGCGCGCTCGTGCGCTGGCGCGCGCTCCGCCTGGGACGCCGAAACGCCGCGCCCGTTGCCGCGCGGGGCGCGCGCGTGTAGCCTGTCCGTCACCCCGTTTCCAGGGCGGTCGCTCCGAGTGCGGCAGGGAGTCGCGGGAGCCCGCCCACGAACCTGTGACGCGACGGAGCTCGATGATCGAGACCGCGACGGCCGCTCCATCCACGCATCGCGACGCCGAAGGACCGAAGCCGCTGCGGCCCGTGCGGGTCGCGGTGGCCGGGCTCGGGCGCGCGGGCGTGGCCCACATCGCGGTGCTCTCGAACATCCCCGGCTGCGACGTGGTAGCGGTGGCCGACCCGCGCGGCGCCGCGCGTGCCGCGCTGCGCGGCATGGGATTCCGCGCGCGCGCCTTCGCGAGCGTCCGGAAGCTGCTCGAGCGCGAGAAGCCCGACGCCGTGTTCGTATGCGTCGCGCAGCACGAGCGCGCGCGGATCGCCGGCGCCGCGCTCGAGGCCGGCGCCGCGGTGCTGGTCGAGCCGCCCATGGCGCGCACGTTCGAGGGGGCGGCCGAACTGGTCCGTATCGCCGCCGCGCGCGAGCGCCCGCTCGCCTGCGGGCACGCGCTGGCGTTCCAGCCGGTGTTCGCCGGCGCCCAGCGCACCGTGTCCGAGGGCGTCATCGGTGCCGTGCGCCAGGCGCGCTCCTCGATGTACCTGTCGCGCTTCTTCGCCCCGCGCCGCGGCCGGCGTGACTTCGATCCGTCGAAGGTGGCGGGCGGCGTGGTCGCGCACTTCTCCTCCGACCTGCTGCTGCTGCTGGTGCGCATGATGGGGGAGCCGCGCGAGGCGCGCGCCACCTGGAACCTGCTCTACGGCAGGGTCGAGGACGAGCTGCACGCCATGATGACCCTGGCGAACGGCGTCGAGGTCGGCTTCGACACCTCGTGGAGCGTGCCCGGCTACCCGCGCTCCTCGACCGTGATCGAGCTCGAGGGCGAGCACGGCAAGCTGCTGGTGTCGGACGAGGCGCTCGAGATCGAGCTCGAGCACCCGCGCATGGGGCTGCCCGCGGGGGAGACGCGCGTGCTCGAGAGCCAGCTCCCTCAGCCCGCGCGCTTCGACCTCGGCGGCGAGGCGCTCTACCTTCAAGATTCCTCGTTCCTCCAGTGGGTGACCGGCGGCGCGCAGCCGCCCAACGACGGCGCCACCGCGCTCGTGGCGCACCGGGTGATGGACGCGCTCTACCGCTCGGCCGGCGCCGACGGCCTCACCCTGCGGGTGCGCGAATGAAACGCACCTACCAGGCCCCGCGACTCGTACTCTCGGCCGAATCGCTGGCCGGCGAGATGCGCGCGCCGCGCGAGCGGCTGCTCGAGATCGGCGGCCGCTTCCAGGAGCCCGAAGCGCTGGCCGTCGCGCTCTCCAAGGCGCTCGACGCCGGCGCCGAGGGCGTGCTCGCCGCGCCGAGCCCCGCGCTGCACGCCGCGCTCGCCGAGCTGGACCGCACGGTGCCGCTGTTCGCGGTGCTCCCCGCGCTGCGGGCCAACGAGTGGCTCGACCTCGACCCGGGCGTGGACGCGCTGCTCGCGCGCGCCTGCAAGCGCGCCGGGCCGATCACGCGCTTCCGCATGGGCTGGACCGGGTTCTGGCGCGCCTCCGCGTTCCGTCGTGGCGACTTCGCCGCGCGCATGCCGGGCGTGCTCGAGGGCGAGGCCGCCGTGCTGCCGCGGCGCGGCGTGGCCGGGGTCGTGCTCAGGGCCGCGCTCACCGACCTGGCGCTCGCCGGCGGGCACCGTCGGTTCTTCGAGGGCTACGTGAAGTTCGTGCATGCGCGCTTCCGCGCCAGCGCCGCGCTCGAGACCGCGAACCTGGGCACGCTGCTCGAGCGGCTCGAGGAGTGGGGCGTCGCGCCCGACTTCGTGGTCGGCCCCGTCAACCCACCCGGCCTGCGCATGAAGCCCACGCCGCAGCACACGCTGCTCCAGATGGCGCGCTGCGACGTGCCCGTGGTCGCGAAGGACCTGCGCGCCGGCGGCCTGGTCACGCTGGAAGAAGGCGCACGTTTCGCGCTGGCCAACGGCGCCCACGGACTGGCGCCGGATCTCGCGGACGTGGATGACGTGTCGGCGGAGCTGAGGAAGCTCAGGGCATAGCGCAGGCCGGCGAGGCCGCGCGCGGGCCTCCTCCCGACCGGCCCGCACGCTGGTCCGGACTGCGCCGGCGTGATCGCGGATGGAGCGGAATACCCCGCCGGCTCCCAGCGTAAGAGGGGAAACGGCCCGCCGGCGCCCGAGCCATCTCCCCGCCGGCCGGGTTCGCGACCACACGCTGACCGGTCACGATGGACCGGGTCCACGAGGTAGCAGGGCGGCGGCGCCGCGAAGGAACGCTCCCAGCCACGCCCCGCTGCCAGCCGGAAGGGGCCAGCCATGAAGCGTCTCCGTTCGCTCGTCCGCATCCTCCTCGTTCCCCTGTTCTCGCTCACGCTGACCGGCGCCGGTCCCGGCGTCGAGTCGCGTCCGCCGGCGACGGCTGCGGCGAAGATCGCGGCTCCGCGTCAGATCGCGATCGACCTCGACCGCGCCATCGGGGTCAAGCTCCCCGCCATCACCGCCGACCTCGCGCCGACGCGATTCCGCACCGCGGACGGGCGCGAGGGCTGGCTCGTCCGCATACCCGGCGCCCGCCCCATCGCGACCCCGGCCTTCTGGCAGGGGCGGCTGTTCGTGGGTGGCGGCTACGGCTCGCACGAGTTCTACGCCTTCGACGCCGCGACCGGCGCGGTGGCGTGGAAGATCAAGACCAGCGACGATGGACCGACCGCAGCGGTGGTGGAAGACGGCTGCGTGGCGTTCAACACCGAGAGCTGCACCGTCATGGTGCTGGACGCGCAGACCGGTCGCACGCTGTGGCAGGAATGGCTGGGCGACCCGCTGATGAGCCAGCCCGCCATCTCGCGCGGCCGGCTCTACATGTCCTACCCGGGCAACCCGCGCGGCCCGCAGGTCCAGATGATGCAGGGGACCGCCGGGCCGAAGGTCTCCGCTCCTCCCGGGCGCGAGGACGAGCGCGGCTGGAGCCACCGGCTGCTGTGCGCCGAGCTGCGCACCGGCCGCCACCTCTGGGTGCGCGCGATCCCCGCCGAGGTCATCACCGCTCCCGTGATCGAAGGCGAGAAGGTGTTCCTGACCTGCTTCGACGGCAGCTCGCTGTGCCTGAGCGCGGCCGACGGCCGGATCCTCTGGCAGAAGAACAACGGCGCCACCAGCGCCCCGGTCGTGGCCGCGGGACAGGTGGTGCTCACCGAGAAGCAGACCTACGGCGGCGAGGTGAGGGAGGGCATCCGGCGCGTGACCGTGGAAGCGGGCGCCGCGCGCGACACGGCGCTGCTGGCGGCGGGCAAGGCCGAGTACCTGCGCGCCGGCCGCGGCGGCTCGACCGCGCTGAGCGAGGCGCATCTCAAGCAGCTCGATGCGTCGGTTGGATTCGGCACCGCTCCGGCCAGCGCCGGGCTCGCCAAGGCGGCCGAGCACCTCAACGTCGGCACGGTCGCCGGCGGCTGGGCCTACCAGGGCTCGCGTGTGGCCTACCGCGGCGGGAGCATCCTCAACGCGCAGGGGCAGTACCTGAACTGCGTCCGGGCCAGTGACGGCAGGGTCGCCTGGCGGGCACAGGCGCGCGGGCGCGGCGTGGACGGGAACGCGCAGCTCTTCGCGCCGCCGGCGCTCGGCCGGCTCAATCTCTACGCCTGCACCGCGCAGGGACACGTGCTCGCGGTGCGGCAGAAGGACGGCGCGTTGCTGTTCGCGTACGCGCTCGGGACACCGATGGCGTTCCAACCCGCGCTGGCGGGCGGCAGCCTCTTCGCCGGCACGTCGAACGGGATGCTCGTCTGCCTCAAGACCGGCGACCCGGACGCCGACGGCTGGCACGCCTGGGGCGGCAACGCCCAGCACAACAAGGGCGACTGACGCCGCGCTACGTCGTGTAGTGTGCGTTGATCGCGACGTACTCGGCGCTCAAGTCGCAGGTCCAGACCGTCGCCTCGGCGGAGCCGAGGCCGAGGTCGAGCAGCACCACGACCGGGTCGCGCCGCAGCAGCGCGGCGGCGGCCTGCTCCTCGTAGACCGCACGCTGGCCCTCGGCCACCACCTGAACGGCCTCGCCGGCCGCGCCGAACCACAACGCGAGCTTCCCGGCGTCGAGCTCCACGCCGCTGCAGCCGGCAGCGGCGAGCACGCGGCCCCAGTTGGGATCGCCGCCGTGGATGGCCGTTTTCACCAGCGGCGAGCACGCGATGCTGTCGGCCACCTGGTGCGCCTCGCGCTCGTCGCGCGCGCCGGTCACGGTGATCTCGACCAGCCGCGTGGCGCCCTCGCCGTCGCGCGCGATCTGCTTCGCGAGCGAGGTGCAGGTCTCGGTGAGCGCGGCGGTGAACGCGGGCAGGTCGGCGTCGCCGACCTTGGCGCCCGCGGCGCCGGAGGCGAGCAGCAACACGGTGTCGTTCGTGCTCATGTCGCCGTCCACGCTCACGCGGTTGAAGCTCCGCCCGACGGCCTGGCGCAGCGCCCACTGCAGGAGCAGCGGAGCGACGGCGGCGTCCGTCGTCACCACCGCGAGCATGGTCGCCATGTCGGGGTGGATCATCCCGGCGCCCTTGGCGAAGCCGCGGATGCGGACCTCGCCGCCGCCCAGCCAGACCTCCACACCGGCGACCTTGGGGCGCGTGTCGGTGGTCATGATGGCGCGCGCGGCGAGCGGCGCGCCTTCGGGCGCCACCGACGCGCTGGCCGCGGCGATCCCGCGCGCGACCTTCTCCATGTCTAGGGGCACGCCGATCACGCCGGTCGAGAGCACCAGCACCTGGTCCGCGGCGCAGCCGAGCGCCTGCGCGGTGAGCGCCGCCATCGCGCGCGCGTCCGCCATGCCGCGCTCGCCGGTGCAGGCGTTCGCGCAGCCGGCGTTCGCGATGACGGCACGGATGCCGGCGGGGTTGCGCGCGAGCACCTCCTGATCGTGGAGCACGGGCGCGGCCTTGACGCGGTTCGTGGTGAAGGTGCCGGCGGCGCTGCACGGGGCGTCGGCGACCACCAGAGCGAGGTCGGGCGCGCCGCTGGCCTTGAGCCCGCACGCCGTGGCGGCGGCGCGAAATCCGCGCGCGAGGCCGAAGTCTTCCACGGTGTGGGGCATGCGGGGCGTGCTCCCGGGCTCAGGCCGAGGGTTGCGGGCGCTGCGCTGCGACGCTCTCGCCGGGGGCGGGGGAGCGGTCGGGCTCGCGCTTCGGTGTGGCGCTCGCCGCGGCCGCGACCGGCGCGGGCTCGAGCGCCAGGTGGATGACCTGGTCCGCGGTGTGCACGGGGGCGAAGATCATCTGGGTGCGCACCTCGACCGGCACCTCCTCAAGCTCGCCCTGGTTCTCCGCGGGCAGGATGACGGTCTTGATGCCGGCGCGGTGCGCGCCCAGCACCTTCTCCTTGATGCCGCCGACCTTGAGCACCTGGCCGCGCAGTGTGATCTCGC
Organism: uncultured bacterium; assembly: GCA_964359105.1. Lineage (GTDB taxonomy): Bacteria > Eisenbacteria > RBG-16-71-46 > RBG-16-71-46 > RBG-16-71-46 > JACRPT01. The sequence goes on along the minus strand of CAYHRW010000105.1, from coordinate 2,969 downwards.
CGGTCATCGCGAGGTTCGCGCGCGCCTTGCGCCCGGTGAGCAGGCTGACGATGGCGGTGCACAGCGCCACGCCCGCGGACGGGCCGTCCTTGGGGATGGCGCCGGCCGGCAGGTGCACGTGCAGGTCGGCGTGATCGAAGAACTCGGGGCCGATGCCGAACTCCGCGGCGTGCGAGCGGACGTAGGTGAGCGCGGCCTGCGCCGACTCGCGCATCACGTCGCCGAGCTGCCCGGTGAGCAGGAGCTGGCGCTGGCCGGGCATGATCGCGGCCTCGATGGTGAGCACCTCGCCGCCGACCGGCGTCCACGCCAGGCCGAGCGCGGCGCCGGGCGCGTCGATCGTGGTGGTCTCGTCCTTCTGGTAGCGCTCGGGGCCGAGCAGCTCGCGCGTGCGCTCGGGGCCGATCTGGTGCGGAGCGTCCTTCCCCTCGGTGATCTCCTTCGCGGTCTTGCGCATCAGGTTCGCCAGCTCGCGCTCCATGTTCCGCAGGCCGGCCTCGCTGGTGTATTCGTGGATGACCTTGAGGATCGCCTCGTCGCTGAAGTCCAGCTCCAGCACCTCGAGCCCGTTCTCGCGGATGGCCTTGGGGATCAGGTGGCGCTTCGCGATCTCGAGCTTCTCGATGTCGGTGTAGCCCGAGAGCCGGATGACCTCCATGCGGTCGCGCAGCGCCGGCGGCACGGTGTCGAGGATGTTCGCGGTGGTGATGAACAGCACCTGCGAGAGATCGAAGGGCACGTCGAGGTAGTGGTCCACGAACGCGTTGTTCTGCTCGGGGTCGAGCACCTCGAGCAGCGCGCTCGACGGGTCGCCGTGGAAGTCCGACGTGAGCTTGTCGATCTCGTCGAGCATGAACAGCGGGTTGCGCGAGGCGGCGCGGCGGATGCCGCGGATGATGTTGCCGGGCAGCGCGCCGATGTAGGTGCGGCGGTGCCCCCGGATCTCGGCCTCGTCGCGCACCCCGCCCAGCGACTGGCGCACGAACTTGCGCCCGAGCGCGCGGGCGATGGACTGGCCGAGCGAGGTCTTGCCGGTGCCGGGCGGGCCGACGAAGCACAGGATGGGCGTGCGCGCGTCCTTCTTGAAGCGCCGCACCACCAGGTACTCGAGGATGCGCTCCTTGATGGTGTCGAGCCCGTAGTGGTCCTGGTCGAGCACCTGGCGCGCGTGCTTCAGGTCGAGGTCGTCCTCGGTCACCACCGCCCACGGCATCTCGACCATCCACTCCAGGTAGGTGCGCGCGACCGTGTGCTCGGCGGCCTGGGGCGGGATGTTCTGCAGGCGCGCCAGCTCGCGCTCGGCCTCCTTCTTCACGTCGGGCGGCATCCCGGCCTTCTCGATCTTGGCCTTGAGCTCCTCCATCTCGCGCTGGTTCTCGTCGCCCTCGCCGAGCTCCTTGCGGATGGCCTCCATCTGCTGGCGCAGCAGGAACTCGCGCTGGTGCTGGTCGAGCGACTCCTGCACCGAGCTGCGGATCTGCGCGCCCACCTCGAGCACCTGCAGCTCGCGCGCCAGCAGGTCGGTCAGCAGCCGCAGCCGGTCGTGCACCTTGAGCGTCTCGAGCAGGTGCTGCTTGTCCTCGGACGGCAGCTCGATCAAGGAGGCGATGAAGTCCGCGACCTGCCCGGGTCCGGGCTGGTTGCGCGCGCTCGCCACCGCCTCGTCGGGGACCGAGGGGATGAGCGCCACCATGCGCTCGAACTGCTCGGTGACGTTCTTGACCAGCGCCTGGGTCTCGACGCCGGTGTCGGTGGTCTCGCCCAGGGCCTCGAAGCGCGCCTTGAGGTAGGGCGTATCGGCCACCGGCTGCACCAGCCGGATGCGCGCGACGCCCTGCACCAGCACCGAGTAGCGGTCGTCGGGGAAGCGCAGCATCCGCAGCACCGTGCCTTGGGTGCCGATCGCGTGCAGGTCGTCGAACGTGGGCTCCTCGACCGTGCCGTCCTTCTGCGCGACCACCGCGATGGTGCGGTCGCCGGCCATGACGTCGTTGAGGAGCGCGACGCTGCGCTCGCGACCGACGTTCAGGGGCAGCAGCGCGAACGGGAACAGTACGGTGTGCCGCACCGGCAGCACCGGCAGCTCGCGGATCGAGCCGGGCTCGGGCGTGCCGGTCTCGGGCGCGCTCCCGGACTCGGCAGCCACCGTGATCTTGCGGGCGCGGCCGGGCATCAGGTCCTTCTCATGGGGAGCGCGGCGTCGCTCGCTCATGAGGTTCCCTGTTCTTCGATCGGCACCTCGGTGCGCAGCGACACCGGCGCGGGCCTGAGGCGAATCTCGAGCATCCCGTCGCGGTAGACCGCCTCGACCTTCGAAGGGTCGGCCTCCCAGGGCAGCTCCACCACGCGGTGGAAGTCACCGAAGTAGATCTCCGCCCGGTGGTAGTGCGTGCCCGCGGACTCGTGCGGCGGGTCGCGCCGGCCGCTCACCTCGAGCACGTTGCCGCGCAGCTGGACCTTGACGCCTTCGCGCGGCACGCCGGCCAGCTCGAGGATGACGCGCGCGGCGTGCTCGGACACGACGAGGTCGGCGGGCGGGGACCAGCGGGGCTCGGCGAAGTGGGACGAGGGATGCCGGTGGTAGACCAGGTCGTGGAACAGTCGTTCGACCTGGCGCTGCAGGCTCTCGAGCGGATCCTGGGGATGCTTGGGCATTGACCGGCTCCGTGGGACTGCGACGCGCGAAGCCTAGCGCAGGCCGGGAGGGCGGGCAAACCCGCGACAGCGACCCGCGATGCGGCTGCGGGAGTGCTGCCGCGGGCGCGTGCAGGCCGGCGCCGGCTTGGGCGGGGTCGCGGACGGCTGCCGGAGGTTCCCGCGGGAGGTGAGGCGCGTCGGCCGGCGCCCCGCGAGGCGAAACGGCTCTGGAGCGCGGCGTCCCGCCGGGCGTAAACTTGGCCTCGCGCATGAGAGTTCTGTCCTCGGGACGGGCGGTCCGCGCCGGCCTCTACTTCGCGCGCCTCGAGGTC
>CAYHRW010000104.1:2130-8610 GCA_964359105.1 uncultured bacterium | reverse complement strand
CATCGTGGATACCAACCGCCGGCGGCTGCCGGCCGACCTCGCGGGGCTCGCCTTCAACGACTCGGCGCTGGTCTCCCGCGTCGACCGCGTGGTGGACTCGGTGCTGGCGGTGGCGCGCAGCCAGCCGCTGCTGGCGCTCGCGCTCGGCAACGAGGTGGACGTCTACTTCAGCCTGCACCCCGACGAGTTCCCGGCGTTCCTCTGGCTCTACCAGCGCGAGGTGGGGCGCATCCACTCCGCGCTGCCCGGGCTGCCGGTCGGGATCAGCACGACCTGGGACGGGGCGAGCGGCACCCGGAGCGCCTACGCCGACCCGCTCAACGCCGCGAGCGACCTCGCCATCTACACCTACTATCCGTTCCAGAGCGTCGGCGACTTCCTCCACCGCCCGCCCTCGACCTACGAGGCCGACGTGGGGGCGATGCGCGCGCGCAACCCGGGCAAGCCATACGCGCTGCAGGAGGTGGGCTACTCGTCCTCGGCCGTGAACGCGGGCAGCGACTCGCTGCAGGCCGACTTCGTGCGCCGCTTCCGCACGCACGTCGCGAACGCGCTCGCTTCGGACCTGCTGTTCGCGGACTGGTTCCTCTACACCGACCTCCCGGCCGCGATGGTGGACACGCTGATCGCCTACTACGGGATCGACACGCCGGGCTTCCGCGCGTACCTGGGCAACCTCGGCCTGCGCCACGCCGACGGCACGCCGAAGCCCGGGTGGAACACCTGGCTGAACCCGTGAACGGCGCAGGGGGTATCACCCGCGCGAGGCACCCGGGGTCGCGTGATGCCGATCGGGTCGCCCGCGCCCCGCGTTGACGCGGGCGAAATCCCCACCCTATCATCGCGCATCTGACCGACCACACCCGCGGCTGGACCCGGTCCGCTCCCAGGCCGCCGTCCCGTGACCCTTCCCATCGGAGACCGACCTCATGGAAGCGACCACCAAGACCAGGCTCGTGGACTACCGCGTGCGCGGCGGCGTCGCGCTGCTCGAGCTGAACAACCCGGCCGCGAACTGCTACAGCTACGAGATGATGCGCGACCTCGACGACGCCGTCCTGCAGGCGCGCTTCAACGACGACGTGCACGTGATCGTCATCCGCGGCTCGGGCGAGAAGTTCTTCTGCGCCGGCGCCGATATCAACATGCTCAACTCGGTCACGCCGGGCTTCAAGTACTACTTCTGCCTGCACGCGAACGAGACGCTCAATCGTCTCGAGCAGACGCCCAAGCTGGTGATCGCCGCGCTCAACGGGCACACGGTGGGCGGCGGGCTCGAGATCGCGATGGCCGCCGACCTCCGCATCGCGCGCAAGGGCGCGGGCAAGGTCGGGCTGCCCGAGGTGACGCTCGGCGTGCTCCCCGGCACCGGCGGCACGCAGCGGCTGTCGCGGCTCGTGAACAAGAGCCGGGCCATCGAGCTCATGGTGACGGGCGACCTGCTGAGCTTCGAGGACGCGCGTGAGCTCGGCATCGTGAACCAGGTGTGGGAGGCCGCGACCACCGACGAGTTCATCGAGAAGGTGATGAAGTACGCCGAGGGATTCTGCCCCCCGAATCGGGCCTCGAAGGCCGTGGGCCGGATTAAGCGCTCGGTGCAGACCGGCTCCGAGATCCCGTTCGAGAGCGCGCTGGCGCTGGAGCGCGAGCTGCAGCAGCAGCTGTTCCAGAGCGAGGACGCGAAGGAAGGCATCGGCGCCTACGTGGGCACCCGCACCCCTACCTGCCCGGGCAGGACCCGCCCGCTCGGGGGCGCCGGGGCCCCCGGGGCCCGGCGCCGGGGGCTCTTCCGATTCCGGGGTCCCTCGGCCGCGTGGACGCTTGATGGCGACCGCTGGCCGCAGCGCTGCCGAAGCGGTTTGACCGCCGCGCGACCCTCTCTATACTCCGATGTCCTTCCACCCGGAGCGCCATCCTTGAGAGCGTCCGTCCCGTCCCTGCTGTGTCTCGCGCTCGCCGCGCCGGTTCCCGCGTCCGCCGCCGCCGCGCCGGTTCCCGCCGACAGCGCGCGCGGTCCCGTGCTGCTCGCCCCGCCGCAGCCGGGCGGCGCGCCGGCCGACACCGCGGCCGAGTCGGCGCCGGCGCCGCTGCTGGTGCCCGGGCGCGGCAATCCGTCGGACTCGCTCATCGGGGACCGTCGCGCCAGGGCCCGCGAGCAGTACGCGCTGGGCCGCGAGCTCGAGCGCACCGGCGCGCCGGCGGCCGCGATCGCCGCGTACCAGAACGCCATCAAGCTCGACCCCGCCATCCGCGATGCGCGCTACCGCATCGGCATGCTGTTCCTGGGCGCGAACCAGGTGCAGCCGGCGGTCAAGGCGTTCGCCGAGGAGGTCGAGCGCGATCCCGACAACCTGGACGCCATCCGCCAGCTCGGCATGGGGCTCGCGACGCTCGGGGACCACGCCCGCGCGCTCGCGCACCTGGAGCGGCTCACGCGCCGGCACCCGAAGGACGGTGCGAGCTGGCGCGCGCTCGGCTACGCCTGCATGATGGCGCGGCGCCCGCGTGAAGCCGAGGCGGCGCTGCGCCGCGCCATCGCGCTGCCGCCCGCGCTCGCCATCGAGCATCGCGACCTCGGCTACGTACTGGCGGAGACCGGGCGCGAGACGGAAGCGCGCGCCGAGTACCGGCGCGCCGCGGCGATGGACCCGAAGGATGCCGCGGTGTGGGTCAACCTCGCGAACCTCGAGCGCAAGCAGGGGAGGAAGGAACATGCACTATCGGGCTACCGCGAGGCGGAGAAGCGCGACTCGAGCTTCGTGCTCGCGCTGCTCGGGGAGGCCCAGGTGCTGCGCGAGCTGTCGCGCGACCAGGAGGCGATCGAGGCCTACCGGCGCGCGCTCCGCGTAGAACCCGGTGACATGCAGACGCGCCTCGAGCTGGTGCGGCTGTGCGACGCGCACGGGCGGAAGGACGTGGCGCTCGAGATCGCACGCGGCGGCGTGCGCCACGACCGCAGGTCGGGCGAGGCGCGGCTGGTGCTCGGCATGGCGCTCCAGGCGAATGGCGACACGCGCGCGGCGCTCGACGAGCTGCGGATCGCCGAGTCGTTGTCCCGGGACCCCGCCGGGAAGGAGCGCGCGCGGAAGCTGATCGCCGCGCTGCGCGCGGACGCGCCCGACTCGCTGCGCGGGCTGTTCGAAGCCGACAGCGCCGCGCATCCCACGCCCGTGCCCCCGAAGCGCCCGGCCGGCGCGCCGTAGCGGCGCGCGGGGCCGAGACCCCCGTCCGAGACCCCCGTCTTTGCCCCTCCGCCCGCACGTCGGGTACAGTCCTGCGGCCGCCGGCAGCGCCCTTCCACGAAAGGTCCCGCCCCGATGCCCGATCCCCAGCCCGTCCTCTACCTCGCCGCCCCGCGCGGGTTCTGCGCGGGGGTGGACCGCGCCATCGACATCGTCGAGATGGCGCTCCGGGTCTACGGGCCCCCGGTCTGGGTGCGCCACGAGATCGTGCACAACCGGCACGTGGTGGAGGACCTCAGGCGCAAGGGAGCGGTGTTCACCGACGACCTGGCCGAGGTGCCGGCCGGCGCGGTGGTGATCTTCTCGGCGCACGGGGTGTCGCCGGCCGTGCGAAGGGAGGCGCGGGAGCGCGGCCTCAAGGCCCTCGACGCGACCTGCCCGCTGGTCACGAAGGTCCACCTCGAAGCGCTGCGCCACGCGAAGGACGGCACCACCATCGTGCTGGTCGGGCACCGCCACCATGTCGAGGTGCAGGGCACCCTGGGCGAGGCGCCCGAGTCCATCGTGGTGGTCGAGACGCCCGCGGAGGCCGACACCGTGGAGGTCCGCGACCCCTCGAGGGTGGCCTACATCACGCAGACCACGCTCTCGGTGGACGACTGCCGCGCGATCGTCGAGGTCCTGAAGCGGCGCTTCCCCGCCATCCGCGAACCCGCCAAGGACGACATCTGCTACGCCACGCAGAACCGCCAGAACGCGGTCAAGGAGCTGAGCCGGCGCTGCGCCGCGATCCTGGTCGTGGGCGCGCCGGCGAGCAGCAACGCGAACCGGCTGGTCGAGGTGGCGAAGGCCGCCGGCGCGCAAGCCTGGCTCATCGAGTCCGCGGAGGACATCCGCCCGGAGTGGCTGGCGGGTGGCGGGAACGTGGGCGTCACCGCGGGCGCCTCGACGCCCGAGGACATCGTGCAGGCGTGCGTCGCGCGCGTGTGCGAGCTGGGCGGCCACCGGGTCGAGACGTTCCGGCTGGTCGAGGAGCGCGTCATGTTCCCGCTCCCGGGCGAACTGCTCTCCATGGCGAAGGAGAAGGGCGTGGAGGTGGGCGCGGGCAACGAGCGCGCCGCCGCCCGCGCGGCCGTGGAGTTCCCGGTCAAGCACCACTGAGCGCGCCGGAGGCCGGGATCCGATGCTGACGCCGCGCGCCTTCCTCGTGCCGCACCTGCCCACCATGCTGGTGGACGAGCACCGCCACCATCACACCGAGATGCTCCGGGCGCTGGCGACCGTGTCGGAGACCCTGCGCGCCGACGCGCCCGCCGCGGCGGTGGTGCTGAGCGCGCGCTGGGAGGCGCCGGGGCCGTTCCTCGCCTCGGTGGCGCGCCGGCACGAGACGCTCACCGACTACCACGGCTTCGGCGTCGAGGTGCGCTACGACTGTCAGGGCCACCCGGCGCTGGCGCGCCGGGCGGTCGAAACCGCGCGCGCGGCCGGCGTGCGTGCGGCCACCGCGTCGCGCGGGGTGGACAGCGGCGTCGCGGTGCCGATGCACTTCCTGGCGCCGCGGCGCGACCTGTGCGTGGTGCCGGTCTCGATCGCGACCGCTCCGGTGGAGACGCACCGCGCCTGGGGCGTGGCGCTGCGGCGCGCGCTCGACTCGTGGCCCGAACGCGTGGTGTTCGTGGTCGGCGGGCTCCTGTCGAGCAACTGGCACGCGTGGAACCTGACGCGCGACGTGCCCGAGAGCCGCGAGTTCGACGAGCGCGCGCTGGAAGCGCTGCGGCGCGGGGCGTGGGGTGAGCTGGCGGGGGGCGACCGCAGGACCACGGAGAAGGCCCAACCCGAGGCGGGGCTCCGGCACCTCGAGGTGCTGCGGGGCTTCCTCGGCGCCGATCTTCCCGGCACGGTCCACTGCTACGAGCCCGGGCCGGGCGTGGGCGCGGCGCTGGTCGAGTTCGCGCTGGCCGGCGCGGCCGCGACGCGCGAAGATGACGCGCAGCCTCGCTGACACGCCGGTGGCGGCGCCGCGGGAGACGCTTGCGCCGACACGGCAGGAGCCGTCGTGCGCATCCTCCTGATCAACGCGTTTCACTGGCTGAAGGGCGGCGTGGAGCGCACCTACCTCGACGAGTCGCGCTGGCTCGCGGCCGCGGGCCACGAGGTCGCGCACCTCGCCATCCGCGACCCGCGCAACCTGCCGAGCCCGACCGCGGCGCACTTCGCCCCGGCCGCCGACTTCGGCGAGGGCGCACCCGCGCTGCGCCAGCTGGCCCAGCTGCCGCGCGCGCTGTGGTCGCGGCCGGCGGCCGCGGCGGCGGAAGCGATCGTGCGCGAGTTCAAGCCGGACGTCGCGCACGTGCACGCGCCGAGCCGCTACCTCACGCCGGCGGTGCTGCGCCCGCTCGAGCGCGCCGGCGTTCCCGTGGTGATGACCCTGCACGACTTCAAGCCGTGGTGCACGAACCGCATCCTGTTCGCGCGCGGGACTCCGTGCGAGCGCTGCAAGGGCGGGCGTCACTGGCGCGCGTTCGCCACCGCGTGCGTCCAGGATTCGCGCGCGAAGAGCGCGGTCGGCGCGGTCGAGGCCTACGCGCACCGGGCGATCGGCGCCTACCGCGCGGTCCGGCGCTGGATCGCGCCCTCGCGCTTCGTCCACGACAAGGCGGTCGAATTCGGCGTGGACCCGGCGATGCTGCGCGTGCTCGCGCACGGCGTGGCGCGCGCGGCGATGGCGACCGCGGGCGAGGCGCCGCGCGAGACCTGCGCGCTGTTCGCGGGCCGGCTCTCGGTCGAGAAGGGCGTGCGGCTGCTGCCCGCGATCGCGATGCGGCTGGCGCCCGTGCCGTTGCTCGTGGCAGGCGACGGGCCGCTCAGGAGCTGGCTCGACGAGCAGGCGCGCTCGCAGCCCAACCTGCGCCCGCTCGGGCACGTGGACGATGCGGAGCTCGCCGCGCTGCGCGCCGGCGCGGGCGTCGTGGTGGTGCCGTCGCTGTTCTACGAGCACTTCTGCTACGCCGCGGCCGAGGCGTTGCTCGACGGCCGGCCGGTGGTGGCGGCGCGCATCGGCGCCATCCCCGAGCTGGTGGAGCACGAGGCGACCGGGCTGCTGGCCCCGCCGGGCGATGCGCACGCGCTGGCCGAGGCGGCGCAGCGGGCGCTGCGCGATCCGGACGCCGCGCGCTGGGGCGCGGCGGGACGCGGGCGGATCGAGGCGGTCGGCGCGCCCGCGAAGCACGTCGCGGGCCTGCTCGCGATCTACCGGGAGGCGATGGGGTGAGGCGCCGCTACTTCTGCGCGCCGAACT
>CAYHRW010000104.1:0-2030 GCA_964359105.1 uncultured bacterium | reverse complement strand
AGCGGAGGCTAAGGTCGCTCCACTTCCGCACGACATCCCTTCGGAGCGTGCGCGCCGGACCCGGGCCGAGCGGCCGCCCGGAAACCAGGCGGCGGCCCGCGCTCCCTTCCGCGCACAGGAGGACCTCATGGCCTGGAAAGACCTCGAACCGAAGAAGTTCGCGTGCATCCGCGAGCTGAACGGCATCTCGACGCGGACCATGGAAGAGCACTACGAGCTCTACAAGGGCTACGTGGGCAAGGTGAACGAGATCCAGAAGAAGCTCGACACGGTGGACCGCGCGAGCGCGAACCAGATCTTCAGCGATCTGCGCGGGCTGCGGGTGGACTACTCGTTCGCGGTGGGCGGGGTGAAGAACCACGAGATCTACTTCGGCCATCTCGGCGGGAACGGCGGCAAGCCCGCCGGCCGGCTGCTCGAGCTGATCCAGCGGGACTTCCCCTCGGTCGACGCGTGGCTCGCGGACTTCAAGGCCAGCGGCCTCGCGGCGCGCGGCTGGGTGTGGCTCGCCTACGACCACGACTGGAACATGCTGACGACCGCGGTGGGCGACGCGCAGAACACGTTCCCGATCTGGAACGCGACGCCGATCCTGGCGCTCGACGTCTACGAGCACGCGTACTGGATCGACTACGGGCGCGCCCGCGCGAGGTACATCGAAGCGTTCTTCAACAACCTCGACTGGAACGTGGTGGCGCAGAACCTGGAGCGCGCGCTGGCCATGCAGACGGTCCACAGGTAGACGCGTCCCTGCGGGACGGCGGCCCCGTCCCCGGGCCGGGCTCGGGGAACCCGCTCCTGGCGGGTCCGGAGCCCGGTCCCGCTTTCTGGAGGAAGCATGGCCAGCAGCCTGCTGCCCGTCATCGGAAAACCCGCGCCGGACTTCAGCCTTCTCTCGACGACCGGGGAGGCCATCTCCCTCAAGCAGTTCAAGGGGAAGAAGACGGTGGTGCTGTACTTCTACCCGAAGGACGAGACGCCAGGCTGCACGCGCGAGGCCTGCGACTTCCGAGACCACTTCGCCGAACTCGAAGGGCACAACGTGGTCGTGCTCGGCGTGTCCACGGACCCGATGGAGTCGCACCTGCACTTCCGTGAGAAGCAGAAGCTGCCGTTCCCGCTGCTCTCGGACGAGGATGCGACGGTGTCCAAGATGTACGGCGTGTACAAGCAGAAGAACCTGTACGGCAAGAAGTACCTGGGCATCGAGCGCACCACGTTCCTGATCGACCGCACCGGCCGCGTCGCGCAGATCTGGCCGAAGGTGAAGGTGGAGGGCCACGTCAAGGACGTGGTGGAGTTCGTCAGCGACGATTGACCCGGGGACGGCCGCGCGCGCCCTGGGCGCGGCGTCCCGTCCCGCACGAGGTGATGGGCTTCCGGAGGCGTCCCTTGCTCCACGCGCCCAAGCGACCCGTCCCCGTCTTCCCGCTCCCCGGAGTGGTGCTGTTCCCGCACGCCGTGCTCCCGGTCCACATCTTCGAGATGCGCCATCGCACCATGGTGCGCGACGCGCTTTCGGGCGAGCGCCAGATCGTCATGACGCTGCTCAGGCCCGGCCGGGAGCGCGACGACCCCGACAGCCCCGACTTCTATCCGACCGGCTGCCTGGCGCGCTTCGAGGACGTCGAGTGGCTCCCCAACGACTGCTACGACCTCAAGCTCCTGGGGCTTGCGCGCGCGCAGGTCGGCCCGGTGGTGCGCGAGTACCCGTACCGCACGGCGCGGGTCGAGCTGCTGCCGCAGGAGCCCTACTCCGAGGATGACCCGCTGGTCCAGAGCGAGCGCCACGTGATGCTCGAGCTGTTCCGCGGCCTGGGAGGGGAGGGCGAGGCGGGCGGGGCGCTGCCCTACGAGGCGCTGGTGAACAGCGTGTGCATGGCCGTGCCGGCGGACCCGCTCGAGAAGCTCCAGCTCCTGGGCCTCGACAGCGTGCTCGAGCGCGGAAGGCGCGCCTGCGAGCTGGCGCGCCGCCCGAAGGACGAGCCGCGCGCGGGCGACGGCGAGCGCAACTGAGCGCGCCCGGGCGC
>CAYHRW010000103.1:0-8617 GCA_964359105.1 uncultured bacterium | reverse complement strand
GGGCAGCGCATGCAGGAGATGCACGCGCTGAAGAGCCAGTTCGTCTCCACGGTCTCGCACGAGCTGCGCACGCCGCTGACCGCCATCCGCGCCTACCTCGACACCCTGCTGTCGGCCGGCGAGGACGGCCTGCCGGCCGCGCGGCTCCAGCAGTTCCTCGCGGTGGTCAACGATGAGAGTCGCCGGCTGGAGCGGCTGATCGAGTCGGTCCTCGACCTCAACCGCTTCGATTCCGGGATGGTCCGGCTGGAGCGGCGCCCGCTGGACCTGGCCCAGGTGGTGCGGGAGACCGTCGGGCTGCTCGAGCCGCTGGCCGAGGCGGGTCAGGTCACCCTCAAGGCCGAGTCCACGTGCGCCGATACCCGGGTGGACGCGGATCCGGACCAGATGCGCCAGCTGGTGCTGCACCTGGGTAGCAATGCGGTCAAGTTCACGCCGCCGGGCGGCCTGGTCACGATCCTGCTGCTGGGTACACCGAACGAGATCACGCTGCAGGTCGAGGACACCGGCATCGGGATCCCGGAGGAAGCGCTGGGCCGCGTGTTCGAGCGCTTCTACCAGGTGGACGCGACGCTCGCCCGCCGCTACGGCGGGGCGGGCCTGGGGTTGGCGATCTGTAAGTCCATCGTCGAGTGGCACGGTGGCACGGTGAACGTGCAGAGCAGTCCGGGGAGCGGTTCGTGCTTCCGGGTGGCACTGCCGCGGCGCCCCGGTCCCCGGGTGGTGTTCCACGCGGATCCGGACGCCGACCGCGCCGCGGAAGACGTGCTCCGACTGGCGATCGAGATGGTGGCGGAAGTCATGGATGCTCGCATCGTGTCGCTGCTGGCCTCCGGTCCCGGAGGGGATCTGGTGGTGCGCGCCGCGCTGGGTCTCGAGGAACGCGTGCTGCGCGAGGCGCGCGTCGAGCCCGGGCGCGGCGTGGCCGGCTGGGTGGCCGAACACCGCCGGCCGGTATGCGTCTCGAACGCCCTCGAGGAGGGCGAGCTGGCTGGCTCGGGACGCGCGCGCTATCGCAGCCGCACGTTCCTGTCGGTGCCGCTCGAAGGCGCGAGCGGGCTGCTCGGAGTGCTCAACGTGACCGACCCGGTGTCGCAGGGACCGTTCGAGGCCGAGGATTGCCACCTGCTGCTGCAGCTCGCGGAGCGCGTGGCGGCGGCGTGGGAGCAGGCCCGGGCCGCGGACGCGCCGGAGGGCGCCGCCGCGGCGGCCCGGATGCTGCGGGAGTCGCTCCAGGGGCTCACGCGCGGCCGCGGCGACCCGTCGGTGCGCGTGCGCCTGGCGCGCGCGACCGCGCGCGAGCTGGGGCTCGGGCCCTCGGACGTGGCGCTGATCAGCTACGCGGCGAGCATGGAGGCGGGCGCCGACGGCATGGCCGGCGAGCTGGCGGAGGCCGCGGCCCTCGAGCGCGAGGCGCGGGCCGACGCCGACCCGATGCGGCGGCTCGAGACGCTGGGCGCGGTGCGCGAGCTGACGCGCGCCCGCCACGAGTGGTGGGACGGCACGGGCTACCCGTGCGGTCTGCGCGGGGGCGAGATCCCGGCCGGAGCCGGGGTCCTCGCCGTGGTGGACGCCTGGGAGAGCATGACGGCCGGGAAGGCGGGCACGCCCGCCCGGTCGCAGGAGGACGCGCTGATCGAGATCCGGTCGCTGGCGGGCCGGCGCTTCGACCCGCGCGTGGTCGAAGGGTTCGAGCGCGCGCTGAGCGCGCCCGAGGCGCGGCGTGGAGCCGCGCCGGCCGCGACGGATTCCGCATCCGCAATCGCAAGGAGGTGATCGCACATGGCGAAAGGCAAGATCCTAGTGGTGGATGACGAGATCTACATCGTCCATATCCTGGATTTCAGTCTGGGCATGGAAGGCTACGAGGTGCTGACCGCGCTCGACGGCGAGCAGGCGCTCGAGAAGGCCCGGGCCGATCATCCGGACCTCATCGTGCTCGACATCATGATGCCGAAGCTGGACGGCTACGAGACCTGCAAGATGCTGAAGGCCGACCCGAGCACGAAGGACATCCCGGTCATCCTGCTGTCCGCCAAGGGTCGCAACGTGGACCAGAAGATCGGCTTCGAGGTGGGCGCGGACGACTACATCACCAAGCCGTTCAGCCCGCGCAAGCTGGTCGAGCGCATCAACGCGCTGCTCGGCCAGTCGAGCCCGCACCGCATGCAGGCCTGACCCCCGACTCGACGTCTATTCCTTCCGAGTCGGGGTCGGGCCTGGGGCGTGAGCCTGCCCGCGCGCGGCACGCGCAGCGAGCATCCGCCCCGGCCGGCGCCGCAGGTCCGTCCTGCCGTGCGCCGCGACGTCCTCCCACGAGATCCGCCGGGACAGCCACGCCCGCTCCCACTTGCCCCGCGCCGCCCGGCGCGGCAAGCTGTGCTCCGCTTCGAGCGGAACCCGCCGCGCCCCCCACCCGAGCCCGAGCCATGCCCTACGCCCTGGTCGCGCTGCCGCTGCCGTTGCGGCAGACCTTCACCTACCGCGTCCCCGATGCGCTCGCCGCGCGCGTCCAGCCCGGCGTGCAGGTCACGGTGCCGTTCGGGCGCCGCAGCGCGCGCGGCTTCGTGGTGGGGCTCGCCGCGAGCACCGAGCTCGAGCAGGTGAAGGACGTGGCCGCGGTGCTCGCCGCGCCGCCGCTCTCGCCGCACCTCATGGCGCTGGCGCGCTGGATCGCCGAGTACTACCTGGCGCCGCTCGGGGAGGTGCTGGCGGCCGCGCTGCCCGGCGGGCTCGAGGGCTTCGCGAAGAGCCGCGCGCGTCGCGCCGCGCGCGAGGATCCGGTCATGAGCCTGCCGCTCCCCGAGCGCGTGCGGCTCACGGCCGAGCAGGGCGCGGCGTTGGCCGCGATCGTGCCGGCGGTCGCCAAGGGCGGGTTTGCGCCGATGCTGCTCCACGGCGTCACTGCGAGCGGCAAGACCGAGATCTACCTGCGCGCCGCGCACGCCGCGCGCGAGGCCGGCGGGCAGGCGCTGGTGCTGGTGCCCGAGGTGGCGCTGGGCTCGCAGGTGGTGGCCGAGTTCCGCCGCCGCTTCCGCGGGCGCGTGGGCGTGCTCCACTCGTACCTGTCGGTGGGCGAGCGGCGGCGCAACTGGGAGCTGGCGAGCCGCGGCGCGCTCGACGTGGTGGTGGGCGCGCGCTCGGCGGTGTTCGCGCCGCTCCCGGGCCTGAAGCTGATCGTGGTGGACGAGGAGCACGAGCCCGCGTACAAGCAGAGCGAGCAGCTGCGCTACCACGGGCGCGACGTCGCGGTGCGGCGCGCGCAGATGCTCGGCATCCCGGTGGTGCTGGGCTCGGCCACGCCGAGCCTCGAGTCGCTCGCCAACGCGGCGCGCGGCAAGTACCGGCTCATCCGGCTGCAAAGCCGCGTGGACCGGCGGCCGATGCCCGCGGTGCACGTGGTGGACCTGCGGCGCGAGGCCGCGGGCGACTCGCTGCTCTCGCGCCCGCTGCGCGCGGCGCTGGCCGAGCGGCTCGAGCGCGGCGAGCAGGCGATGCTGTTCCTCAACCGCCGCGGGCATTCGCACTACACCCAGTGCCGCCACTGCGGGTTCGTGCCCGAGTGCCCGAACTGCGACATCACGCTGACGCTCCACATGGTGCCGCGCGAGTGGCGCTGCCACTACTGCGACCACCGCCAGGCCGCCTCGGTGGAGTGCCCGAGCTGCCGCACGCCGATGCTGCGCTTCTCCGGGGCCGGCACCCAGCGCGCCGAGCGCGAGATCGCGAAGGCGTTCCCCGCGGCGCGGCTGCTGCGGCTCGACACCGACGTGGCGCGCGCGCGCGGCCGGGCACCCGGCGAAGCCGGGTCGGGCGCGGTGCTCGGCGCGTTCGCGCGCGGCGAGGCCGACATCCTGCTGGGCACCCAGATGATCGCCAAGGGGCTCGACTTCCCGCGCGTCACGCTGGTGGGCGTGCTCGACGCCGACGTGGCGCTCCACCTGCCGGATTTCCGCGCCGCCGAGCGCACCTTCCAGCTGCTGGTCCAGGTCTCGGGGCGCTCGGGCCGCGGGAAGGTCAAGGGCGAGGTGTTCGTGCAGACCTGCACGCCGGAGCATCCCGCGGTGGCGGCCGCCGCGCTCCAGGACGAGCAGCGCTTCCTCGACCGCGAGCTGGCGCAGCGCCGCGAGGCCGGCTACCCGCCGTTCGCGCGGCTCGCCGCGATCCTGTTCTCGGGGCGCGACGAGGGCGCGGTCGAGCGCGCCGCGACCGCGG
This sequence comes from uncultured bacterium, assembly GCA_964359105.1. Classification (GTDB taxonomy): domain Bacteria; phylum Eisenbacteria; class RBG-16-71-46; order RBG-16-71-46; family RBG-16-71-46; genus JACRPT01. Next base: position 4,402 of record CAYHRW010000103.1, on the reverse strand, counting down.
TGGGCGACGCGCTCGAGCCGGAGGCCGAGGCGGCGGGGGTGACGGTGCTCGGGCCCGCGCCGCAGGCGCTGGCGCGGCTCAGGAACCAGTACCGCTGGCACCTGCTGCTCAAGGCCTCGAACGCGGCGAAGCTGCGCGCGGTCGCCGAGCGCGCGCTGGCGGTGGCCGAGGCGAGCCGGCTCAAGGGCATCCGCGTGATCGCCGACGTGGACCCGGTCGAGGTGCTCTGAGCGCCGGCCGCGGCCGGCGCTTCAACGGGTGACGACCGCCCGTGCGGCGAGGCTGCGGGCGCCACGCGTGAGGCGCACGAGATAGACGCCTGGACCGAGGCCGTCCGCCGCGGTCAGACGCACGGTGTGGCTCCCGGAGCCGAGCGCGCCCACCTCGCGCTCCACGACACGCCGGCCCAGGAGGTCGAACAGCTCGAGCCGCGCCGGGGCATCGTCCGGCAGCGAGAACCACACCGTGAGGTCATCCCCCGCCGGATTCGGCCGCGCGCCCGGCAACGCCAGCGCCGCGCGCGCGGGCACCTCCACCCACGCTTCGCCGGCGTAGATCACTCCGCCCGCCTGCGCGATCGCGAGCCGGTAGCCGTAGCGCGCGCCTGCCGCGACCGCGAGGTCCACGAAGGTGACGCGGCCCGCGCCGTCCGGCATCGCCTGCACCATCGCGGTCCACCCGGTCTGCTCCTGCCTGCGCTCGACCGTGACGGAGCCCTGGCTGGAGACCCACCACTCGAGTCGCGCGCGTCCGGCGGCCGCGTCGGCCGAGATCAGCGACGCCAGCGACGCCACGATCCCGTCCGCCACCAGGTACTGGGCGTACGTGTAGCTCTCGTAGCAGACCTCGCTGATGCCGCACCAGGGATGGACCTGCTGGTCGAAGACCGCGAAGGCCCGACCCGGCGTCGTGCTCGCGAGGCCCGGGCCAAGGGTGAAGACGTAGCCTCCCGGCCCCGGGTCGCGATCCGCATCGACCCTCACGCCGTCGGGATCCCATCCCGGCGCCGCGATCCCGTCGGGTCCGATGCGCAGCGCGAGGAGCATGCCGCTCGGCCAGTCCAGCCAGCTCAGAAACGCTCCGCCCGAACCATCCGGCACGAGACCGGACGAGAGCAAGGCGGACTGGATCACGGCGGGATGCCACAGCGTGTCCACGCGCCCGTCCGCATGCAGCCGGTCCAGGTGAAGGTGCGCCGCCCCGCCGTAGGGAGTGTCCTGCGAGCTGACGATGGCGCCGGCACCACCGGAGGGTGGCGCGCCGGCACCCACCAGGTGGAGGTCGTGGAGCGCAGTCCCGGGACGCACGGAGACGCCGCCGGCGGCCCAGCCGGCCACGGGCAGGCCGTCGGGACCGAGCCGCGCCGCGAAGAGCGACTCGCCCGGCCCGCTGCGGCGGTCCCTCCAGAGCACGAGCGCTCCGCCCGCACCGTCGCCGAGCGCCACCGGGCCGAGCTGCGCGAGCGGCGCGGTGCACACCGCGGCACCGCCGCCGCCCCAGAGCAGGGTGAGAGCCGCGTCCACCCGCTGCGCGAAGATGTCGGTGCCGCTCGTGGCCGAGTTCCGGCCGTCCTCGAAGACCAGGATCGCGCCCCCGCCGCCGTCGGGAACCATGTCCAGGCCGCGCGTTCCGTTCACGGTGGCCACGGGCGAGACCGCGACTGCACCGCCGGCGACGGCGGCCGCACCCGAGCCGGAAACGTGCTGGACCATGATCGCGGTGCTGACGCCGGGGAACGGGCTCGGGTTGAAGATGTCCCACGTCACGTAGGCGCCCCCCGCCCCGTCGGGCATCATACGCAAGGTCCCGCCGCTTCCCAACGACCCGACGGCGACGCCGGAGCCAGGCCAGCCGGGCGCGACCGATCCGTCGGCGAGGATCTTGAGGAGCCGCAGATCCGTGCACCCGAGCAGTGCGAGCACGCTGCCTTGCCCGTCGGCGACGGCGTCGCGCAGGACGGCGCCGGACGGGAGCGGGATGTCCTGCACGCTCCCCGACGCCGACAGCCGCTGGAGCTTCGACCAGCAGCAGCAGTTGGGGTCCCGCGAGACCACGAGAACCAGACAGGAGCTGTCGCTCTCCGGCCTGACGACGCTGGCCTCGGCCACCGGGTGCAGACGCGTGCCGTGTCCGAGCGAGTCGATGAGGTTGCCTCCCGGCTGCCACGACGCGTACGCGGGCGCCGCGCAGGCGAGGACCAGGGTCAGCGCGGCGAAGCGCAGCAGGTCGGCGGGACCCGGGCGGGCGCGGCTCATGGTTGCACTCCGGTTCGAAGGATGATGTGGACGCGGCGGTGCGGCTTCGAACGGGTAGCCAGAGACGTGCGGAGAGCGCTCCTGGTTCGATCGGAGGAGGACGTCCAGCGCCTGGAACGAGAAGAAGCCTACGTCGCTGCGCGCCGCCGGGTCAATCGAAAGGCGGCATCCGGCACCCTTCGCGCCGCCCCGCTCCGGCGGCCGTCCCCGGAATGCCACACCGGTGTGACGCGTATACCACGTCGTGGCACGGCAGGATGGCACGCCTGCGGGGGTCGCGGAGGCGGGCTCCCGCCTTGACGCGCCTCGTTTTGCGCGCCTAGAGTCCCGCTCGCTCCTCCGCCCGCGCCAGGCCTCCGGGGCTGGCACTCTTCCCGCATACGAAAGCCCGCACATGAACCAACGGAACCAGACCCATCGGGCGGCCCCCACCGGCACCGAGAACGCCACGGCGGGAGCGGCCGCGACCCCGGCCACCGCCCTCGTGACCTTCGACGCCGTGCGCGAGAACCCGCGCGTCAAGGTGTTCATCCGCAAGGCCGACGAGGCGCTGGCCGAGATCGGATACACCGAGCACGGCGAGCGTCACGTGAGCCTGGTGGCGCACATCGCCTACAACACCCTCAAGCGCCTGGGCTACGACGAGCGCGAGGCCGAGCTGGCGGCCATCGCCGGCTACCTGCACGACGTGGGCAACGTGGTGAACCGCGAGCAGCACGCCCAGACCGGCGCGGTCATCGCGATGCGCGTCCTCTCGGACATGGGCATGTCCGACCTCGAGATCGTGCGCATCATGGGAGCGATCGGCAACCACCACGAGACCGACGGCACGGCCATCAGCCCGGTCTCGGCCGCGGTGATCCTCGGGGACAAGAGCGACGTTCACCGCACCCGGGTGCGCAACCCGGACATGATCAAGTTCGACGTGCACGACCGCGTGAACTACGCGGTGGAGAAGAGCTTCCTCAACGTGGACGAGTCCAGGAAGGAGATCACCCTGGAGCTCACGATCAACACCAGCATCTCGCAGGTCATGGAGTACTTCGAGATCTTCATGTCGCGGATGCTGGCGTGCCGGAGAGCCGCCAAGTTCCTCGGGACGTCCTTCGGCCTGACGGTGAATGGGAATCGGCTGACCTGAGCGGCCCGCCGCGGGAGCCTGGCGCCGGCGAAACGTGGCCGCGCGCGGGCCGCGGAGGGTCGGCCGCTCCGGGTGGCCCCAGCAAGGAGGAGTTCGTGAAGGTTCGTGTGATCGCGATCGGCGCCTGTGCCGCGTTCGCGGCGCTGGTGCCCGGCGGCGTGGCCGAGGCGCGCAATCCGCATTGCGCGGGGGGCATCCAGTACGTGGTGCAGGGGATGCGCGACAAGGACAAGGGCAACACCGAGGACTACCAGCGCGAGATGATGAAGGCGGTGGCCCAGCTCACACAGTGCGCGGAGGAGGATCCCGACGACTTCGAGGCCCTCGGGTACCTCGGCTGGGCGCTCGCCGAGATCGATAGCGCCTGTCCCGCCGGCCAAGCCTTCGAGAAGGCCATCCGGGGGCTGGAGGGCAAGGGTGACAAGAAGAAGGCCACGTGGGCCGACCAGAACCGGGAGTCCTACTGGGCCAAGAACTTCAACGACGGCATCGCCAGGATCAACGCGGCCCAGGCGGCCTATCCCGAGTTCACGAAGGAGCCGGAGAACGAGGCCGACCAGACCCTGAAGGGGGAAGCCGCGACCAGGTACGCGGACGCGCTCGCCAGTCTCACGCGCGCCTCGTGCCTGAAGCCCGGCGACGCGCGCACCATCCGCAACCTCGGCTCGATCTACGCGTTCAGGGGTGAGTACCAGCAGGCCGAAGCGGTGTTCCGCAAGGGCCTCGAGGCCGCGCCCGGCGACAGCGACCTGGTGATGTCGCTCAAGATGGTGAGGACGAACTACGCGAACAAGCTCACCGAGGAGAAGAAGTACGACGAGGCCATCGGCTTCTTCGCCGACCTCATCCAGGGCGACCCGTCGAACCCCGACCTGCACCTGGGCCTGGCGGACACCTACTTCAAGCGCGCGACCGCGAGGAGCGGTGAGGAGCGCCGGGCCGACTTCAAGCTGGCCGGCGACGGGTACGCGAAGGCCTCGGAGCTCAAGGGCGGCGAGGCCGACCT
>CAYHRW010000102.1:0-8682 GCA_964359105.1 uncultured bacterium | reverse complement strand
ATCTCAAACGGCTTGACGATGACCCTCGGGTAACATCAACAAATGGCTTGACAGGCCGGAAGCGAGGCTGCGCGGTCGGGCCCCGGCAGGGCCTGTGGTAGAGTGCCGCGCTCGATGATCGATCCGGCCCGCGTCGCGGTGGTGGTCCCGGCCTGGAACGAGGCCGGCAAGATCGGGGCGGTGGTGCGCAAGGTGCCGCGCCGCTACGCCTCTTGCGTCATCGTGGTGGACGACGCCTCGAGCGACGGCACCGCGGACGAGGCGCGCGCCGCGGGCGCCGAACGCGTGCTGCGGCACCCGGCGAACCGCGGCGTCGGGGCCGGCATCCGCACCGGGCTCTTCGAGGCGAAGCGGGCCGGGTTCGAGTTCGCCGCCGTCCTCTCCGGCGACGACCAGCACGAGCCCGACGAGCTGCCGCGCGTGCTCGAGCCCCTGTTCGAGGGAAGCGCCGACCTGGTGCAGGGCTCGCGCTGGCTGCCCGGTGGCGCCGCCCCCGGCATACCGCCCGGGCGGCGCTGGCTCACCCGGGCCTACCCGTGGCTGTTCCGCCTTGCGAGCGGCTACCCCTCGACCGACGGCACGAACGGCTTCCGGGCGTTCCGGCTCGCACTGCTCGACGACCCGCGCCTGCGCCTCGACCAGTCGTGGCTCGACCGTTACGAGCTCGAGCCCTACCTGCTCTTCCAGGCGGTGCGCTGTGGCTACCGCGTCCGTGAAGCGCCGGTGACGGTGCGCTATCATGCGCGCGGCACCTCGAAGATGCGGCTTCTCACCGACGGCTGGCGCATCCTCCGGCCGCTCGTCTACCTGAGGCTCGGCCTCAGGCGCTGACACCCCTCGCGGAGAGCTCCATGACCCTGAGCAGACCCGAAGACCACGCCTCCGGCGCCGCCGCGGAGCGATTGCTGGCCGGCCGCCGCGTGCTCGTCACCGGCGGCGCAGGCTTCGTCGGCAGCAACCTGGTGCGCCGGCTGATGCGCGGCGGCGCTCGCGTCACGGTGCTGGACGACCTGTTCACCGGGCGCCGTGAGAACCTGCCCGCCGACGGGTTCGAGTTCGTGCTGGGCTCGGTGTGCGACCTGGCGGTGGTGGAGCGCCTGGTGGGCGCGAGCGAGATCGTGATCCACGCCGCGGCGCGCAACATCGTGGTCTCCACGCGCAACCCGCGCGAGGACTACGAGACCAACATCGGCGGCACCCTGAACGTGCTGCTCGCGGCGCGCGCGGCCGGGGTCGCGCGGGTGGTCTACACCTCCTCGGCCTCGGTGTATGGCAACCCGCGCTACCTGCCCATCAACGAGGACGACCGGCTCTCACTGCTCACGCCCTACGCGGTCTCGAAGCTGGCGGGCGAGAACTACTGCATGGCGTTCTACGAGTCGTACGGGCTCGCCACCGCCGCGGTGCGCTACTCGAACATCTTCGGCCCGGGGCAGGACCCGGCGAACCCGTACTGCGGCGTGGTGGCGAAGTTCATCGAGGCGCTGTTCGCGGGCCGCGCGCCGGTGATCCACGGTGACGGCGACCAGAGCCGCGACTTCACCTACATTGACGACGCGGTCGAGGCCACGCTGCTGGCCGCCGCGTCGGACCGCGCGGTGGGGGAGGTGTTCAACGTCGGCACCGGCGTCGAGACGCGCGTGAACCAGCTCGCCGAGATCCTCATCCGGCTGACCGGCGTACCGGTCGAACCCGCCCACACCGACCGGCGCGACGTGGACAACATCCGGCGGCGCGTCGTGAACATCGAGAAGACCCGCCGCGCGCTGCGCTGGGTGCCCGACGTGACCCTCGAAGAGGGCCTCCGGCGCACCGTCGAGTGGCAGCGCGGGCAGTCTCGGCCCGGCGGCGCGACCGCCCCGCCAGCCCCGGGGGCGGGGTCCGGAGGGCCCCGCTGAGCCCGCCCGGGCGGCGCGCCGGGGCGGCCCCGGTGGGGCGGACGACCCCCGGTATCAGCAGGGGCGCACGACCCACCTGTGCATCAGGAGTCGCAGGGACCGGGTCGCCGCAAAGCGCCCCTTGATTCCCCTGTCAGGTCCTTGCTAAGCTGTTCCGTGCTGGACCGGGTCACAGGCTGTCCCCCCGTGTGGAGGGTGCTATAGAGGCTCCTTGCTATCACGGTTCGTAGGTCTGGATCGACAACACGATCCGGCCCGTCCGTGCGAACTGGCTGACTGGCATGCCGCCAGGACATGCATCTGAGGATTCGACACCTTGCCTGTTTCCCCCCAGTCGCTCGTGCTCGTCAAGTCCGAGTCCCAGAGCGTGCGGATGAAGCGAGAGCAATAGCCGAGGGGTATGTCCGTTCCCTTCGGCTTTTCGTTCACAGGCGACGCAACCGAGAGCGGCATCATGGAGCCCAACATCCTCGCGACTCCCGGCAGCAGCATGGCCTCCGGCATCCAGTGGACGCCTCCGGTGGAGGGCGGACTGCGGAGTGCCGAACCCGGAGGGAAGGGTCCGAGCCCGGGCGGCGGCGCGGCCCTCGCGGTAGCCCAGGCCCCGGCTCACGCAGTGAACGGTGGTGCGGCCGCTCTTCCCCGGGGCGAATCGAATGGATTCGTGAACGGACACCTCAACGGACACGCGAGCGGACACGGGGCGCGCACGGGCGCGTGGCCGGTCCTGGTCACCGCGCCGGCGTACGCGCCGGCCCTGCCGCTGGCCGACGTCCCGGCCGCCGATGAGGGTCTCTACCTCCGCTGGGGCAAGCGCATCCTCGACGTCGCCGGCGCGCTGATCGGCCTCGTCCTCAGCGCGCCGCTCCTGCTGCTCGCCGCGATCCTCATCAAGCTCGAATCGCGCGGCCCGGTGCTCTACAGGTCCATCCGCATCGGCAGGGGCGCCAGGCCGTTCATCTTCTACAAGCTGCGCTCGATGATGGACGGGGCGGACCGTCACCGCCATACGCTCACGCACCTCAACGAGACCGACGGCCCGGTGTTCAAGATGTCGCGCGACCCGCGCGTCACGCGGGTGGGCGCCTTCCTGCGCACCACGAGCATCGACGAGATCCCGCAACTCATCAACGTGCTCAAGGGCGAGATGAGCCTGGTCGGCCCGCGGCCTCCGATCGCGGAGGAGGTCGTCCAGTACGAGCCATGGCAGCTGCGCCGACTCGACGTGCTTCCGGGCATCACCTGCCTGTGGCAGATCAGCGGCCGCAGCCGCATCGGTTTCCAGGAGTGGATGCGTCTCGACCTGGAGTACATCAAGCACCGCTCGTTCTCGCTCGACCTGAAGATCCTGATTCGTACCATCCCCGCCGTGCTGTCCCGCGAGGGTGCCTACTAGTCCGGACTTCCCGCCACCGCACTGAAACGCACCGAGCGCGGGCGCTTCCCACGGCCTCATGACCGGAGCGCACACGAGTCCCAGCCGTCCGCCGTCCGCCCAGCCGGAACCCGCTCCTCCGCCATCGCTCCCCGCCGCCGCGCCGGCCCTCCTGCCCGGAGTGCTCGCAGCCACCCTCGTGGCCGCGGTGCTGCGGCTGTTCCACCTCGGCCACCAGAGCCTGTGGATCGACGAGGTGTTCACCTGGTTCAGCGCCGACATCGGCCGCCGGCTGCCGCTCGAGGACGTGCTCGACAACGTGCACGGCCCGCTCCACAGCCTGGTCCTGCACGCGTTCGGAGCGTGGGCGGGCGACTCGGAGTGGGCGCTGCGGCTCCCTTCGGCGCTGTTCGGCATCGCCATGGTCCCGGCGCTCGCCTGGCTGGCCGCGCGCTGGCTGGGGCGCGAGACCGCCACACCCGCGGCGTGGCTCGCGGCGGGCTCGCCGTTCCTGGTGTGGTACTCGCAGGAGGCGCGCAACTACACCCTGCTGATGCTGTGCGCGTGCCTCGCGGGCGCGCTCCTGCTCGGCGGGGGGACCCGGACGCGCCGCGGGCTCGGCTACCTCGCCGCGGCGTGGGCCGGCCTGCTCGCCAACCTCTCGTTCGCACTGCTCGCGCCGCTGCACCTGCGCTGGTGGGTGGCGGGCCCGCGCGCGGGCCGCGCGCGCCGTCTGGCGTCCGCCGCCCTGCTCGGCGCCGCGCTGCTCCTGCTGCTCGCGCCGTGGGCGCTCAAGGCCCTGAGCGTCTGGGACTGGCAGCGGCTCCACCCGGTGCGGGCCACGGTGGCGGGGGAGACGCCGCTGCGCGGCAGCACCACCTTCCACCCGTTCGCGCTCCCGTTCGCGCTCCATGCCTTTGCGGCGGGCTACACGCTCGGGCCCTCGCTGCGCGAGCTGCGCGCCGACGCCTCGGTCGCCGCCGTGGTGCGCCACGGGCCCGAGCTGGCGCTCACGGCGGTTCTGTTCGGCACGCTCGGCGTGCTCGGCCTTGCCGCGGTGGCGCGGCGCCGCCGGCTCGCGGACGCGCTGCTCTGGGTCGTGGTCCCGGCGCTGGTGGTGAGCTTCTTCGCCGCGCGCAATTTCAAGGTCTTCCACCCGCGCTACCTGGCGGTGGCGCAGCCGGCCTTCCTGCTGGTGCTGGCGGCCGGGCTGGCCGATCTCAGGGGGCGGCGGCGCGCGCTCGCCGCCGCGGCGGTGGCGCTGCTGTGGGCGGCCTCGCTCGGGCACCACTACTTCGACCCGCGCTACGGCAAGGAGGACTACCGCAGCGCCGCCCGGCTGGTGGCCGAGCGGGGCCGCGCCGGCGAGCAGGTGCTGGCCGTGGGTGCGGAGGATCCCGTCTCCTATTACTATCGTGGGCCGCTGCGCGTGGACCGCCTGTGGCTGGGGTACGCGTCGCGGCCGGCTCGGCTGGCGCAGAAGCTGGACGAGAAGCTCGCGGGCGCGCACGGCACCTGGGTGGTGCTGAGTCGTCCCGAGGACCTGGACCCGCAGGGCGTCTTCGCCCGCATGCTGGACGAAGGATTCCCGGACGCCACGCGCCATCGGCTCGAGGGCGTCCGGGTATGGCACCTGGGGCCGGGGGCCGCGCTCCGTCGCGCGACCCCCTGACCCGGACTCACACGGACCGGCGGCCCCCGGCTCGGGCCGGACGGCGCTCCCGCGCGCGTGCGCGGGCGACCCCACCGGTCTTCCGAAGCGCTGGACCGGAGGTAGCGACATGCGCGTGGTGGTGGTGGGACTGGGCTACGTGGGATCGGTGTGCTCGGCGTGCCTCGCGAGCCGGGGTCATACCGTGGTGGGAGTGGACCTCAGCGAGTTCAAGGTGGGTTGCATCGAGCGCGGCGAGAGCCCGATCGTCGAGAACGGGCTCGGGGCGCTGATCGCCGAGGCGCGCGCCTCAGGAAGGCTCTCCGCCACCACGGACATCGCCCGCGCCATGCCGGGCGCCGAGGTGGTGCTGGTGTGCGTGGGCACGCCCAGCGCGCCCGACGGCAGCTTGGACCTGGACCACGTCAAGCGCGCGTGCGCCGAGGTGGGCCATGGGATCCGCTCCTCGGGCGTCTTCACCACCGTGGTGATGCGCAGCACCATGCTGCCGGGCAGCGTCGAGGGCGAGCTCCAGCCGGTACTCGAGCAGGCCGCGGGGCTCACGGCCGGGCGCGACTTCGGGGTCGCCTACAACCCCGAGTTCCTGCGCGAGGGCACCGCGGTCGCCGACTTCTTCGGCGCCGAGCTCACCGTGATCGGCGCGGCCGACCCGCAGAGCGCCGCCGCGCTGCGCAAGCTCTACGACGGCATCGGCGGCGAGCTGGCCGTGACCTCGATCCGCACCGCGGAGATCCTCAAGTACGCGAACAACGCGTACCACGCGCTCAAGGTGGTCTTCGCGAACGAGATCGGGAGGCTGTGCAAGCGCGAGGGCATCGACAGCCACGAGGTCATGGACCTGTTCGTGCGCGACACCCGGCTGAACCTGAGCGCCTACTACCTCAAGCCCGGCTTCGCCTACGGGGGCTCGTGCCTGCCCAAGGACGTGCGCGCCCTGCGCCAGCGCGCCCGCGCGCGCGATCTCGACCTGCCGGTGATCGAGGCCATCGTCCCGTCCAACGACCGGCATGTCGAGGAGGCCATCCACCTGATCGAGCGCTTCCGCAGGCGCCGCGTGGGCGTGCTGGGGTTGTCGTTCAAGGCCGAGACCGACGACCTGCGCGAGAGCCCGATTCTGCGCGTCATCGGCACGCTGGTCGGCAAGGGCTACAGCGTGCTGCTGCACGACCCGAACATCGACATGGAGCGCGTGCTGGGCGCGAACCGCAGGTTCGTGGAGGAGGAGCTGCCCTACCTGCCCGAGCGCCTGCGTCCCGACGTGCGCGAGGTGGTGGAGGGCAGCGACGTGGTGGTGGTGGCGAACCCGTCGAAGGAGTACCGCGCCGTGGGCGCGCTGCTCCGGTCCGACCAGGTGCTGGTGGACCTGGTGCACGCGGTGGACCGCGCGAGCGTGACCCGCGGGGAGTACCATGGCCTCGCGTGGTAGGGTCCTTCATCTCTCGGAGAACCTCCCGTTGCCGTTCGACCGCCGCGTGTGGATGGAGCTGAACGCGCTGCGCGCCGGCGGCTACGAGGTCTCGGCGATCTGCCCGATGGGCGAGCCGTGGACCAGGGCCTTCGAGGTCATCGACGGCATCCACATCTGGCGCTACCCCGCGCCGCCGCCGGCGCACGGCTTCCTGTCGTACGCGTGGGAGTTCCTCTACTGCTGGCTCCAGACCGCTCGGCTCTCGGTGGTGGTGCTGGCGAGGCGCGGCTTCGACGTCCTCCACGCCGCGAACCCGCCCGACACGTTCTGGGCGGTCGCGCTCCCCTACAAGCTGCTCGGCAAGCGCTTCGTGTTCGACCACCACGACCTGTGCCCCGAGCTCTACGTGGCGCGCTTCGGCGAGCGCCGCGCCGGGAGCTTCCCGCACCGCCTGCTGCGCTGGCTCGAGTGGGCGCAGTTCCGCACCGCGGACCTGGTGATCTCGACCAACGAGTCCTACCGCCAGGTCGCCATCGCGCGCGGCGGCAGGCGGCCGGACCGCGTGGTCGTGGTGCGCAGCGGCCCGAGCCGCGAGCGCTTCGCCACGGTGCGCCAGCAGGAGCCGGCGCTCAGGCGCGGACGGCCGTTCCTGGTCGCCTACCTCGGGGTGATGGCGCCGCAGGACGGCGTGGACCACCTGCTGCGCGCGGCGCGCCACCTCCACGACCGCGGCCGGCGCGACATCGCCTACACGCTGGTGGGCGCGGGCGATTCGTTCGAGGACCTGAAGGCGCTCACGCGCGAGCTGGGCCTCGAACAGGAGGTGGAGTTCACCGGGCGCATCCCCGACGCCGAGGTGGAGCGCATCCTCGCCACCGCGGACGTGTGCGTGTGTCCCGACCCCATGAATCCGCTCAACGACGTCTCGACCATGAACAAGGTGCTCGAGTACATGGCGTGCGGGCGCGCGATCGTGGCCTACGACCTGCGCGAGCACCGCTGCTCGGCGGCCGAGGGCGCGCTCTACGCCGCGCCGAACCGCGAGGACGACCTCGCCGACCGCATCGCCGAGCTGCTCGACGACCCCGAGCGGCGCGCCCGCATGGGGGCCTACAACCGCCAGCGCTTCCTCGAGCGCATGGCCTGGGAGTACTCCGCGGGCGAGCTGCTGCGCGCCTACGAGATCCTATGCGGCCCGACGAAGAGCGCGTGAGCCTGGTGCTTGCCGAGAGCGGCACCGCCGTGGGCGGCACCGAGCGCGTGCTGTGGGAGCTCGCGACGCGCCTGCCGGCGAGCCGCTTCCGCCTGCAGGTGTGGCTCTCGACCGCGCCCGGGGTGGACGAGTTCGCGGCGGCGCTGGCCGAGCGCGGCATCCCGGTGACGCGGCTCGCCGAGGTGGACTCGCGCCGTGACTGGAAGGGGATGCTCGCGACCTGGCGCGCGCTCAGGCGCGCGAGGCCCGGCCTCTTCCACATCCACCACGTGTGGCCCGCCGCCGACCGCTACCTGGCCGCGCTCGCGGACCTGGCCGGCGTGCCGCGCCTGGTGGTGACCGAGCACATCGAGGGCCGCGCGCACTCGGACGCCCAGGTGCGGCTCAAGCGCCGCGAGCTCGCGCGCGCCGACGCGGTGACCGCGGTCTCCGCCGCGGTGGCCGACTCGCTGGTGCGCGACTACGGCGTGGACCGCGCGCTGGTGCGCGTGGTGCCCAACGGCGCCGACCTGCCCGACGACGACGCCGAGGAGTCCCGGGCGCGCCGCTTCCGCGAGTGGCTGGGCGCCGGCACGCTGCGGCCGCTGTGGGTGTGCGCGGGCCGGCTCGAGGAGCAGAAGGGCCAGGACGTGCTGCTGGAGGCGCTCGCCGAGGTGCGGCGGCGCGGGCTCGAGTTCACCGTGGCGCTGGCGGGCGAGGGATCGCAGCGCGCCGCGCTCGAGCGCCGCGTCGAGTCGCTGGGGCTGGCCTCGCAGGTGCGCCTGCTCGGCCAGCTCGACGACGTGGCCCCGCTGCTCGCGGCCGCCGACGCGGTGGTGCTGCCGTCCCGCTGGGAAGGGCTGCCGCTCGGCCTGCTCGAGGCGCTGGTGCGCGGCCGCCCGGTGGTGGCGAGCGCGGTGGGCGGGATCCCCGAGGTGGTCGAGGACGGCGTGCACGGCCGGCTGGTGCCGCCCGGGGACTCGATCGCGCTGGCCGACGCGCTCGAGAGCTTCCACCGCAAGCCCGACGCCGCGCTGCGGCTCGGGCGGCGCGGCGCGCAGCGGGTGCGCGAGGGCTACACCTGGCCGCGCGTGGTCGAGGCGTTCGAGGCGGTCTACGACGAGGTGCTGGGGCTGG
>CAYHRW010000101.1:0-8713 GCA_964359105.1 uncultured bacterium | reverse complement strand
GTGGACGTCCCGGGCGGCGACGAGCGCTTCACGCTCGACTTCGCCGGCGCGTCCCCCAACCCGATGGCGGACCGCACGCGTCTCGCATTCACGCTGGCGGAAACCGGCGAGGCGCGGCTCGCGCTCTACGACCTGGTCGGCCGACGGGTGCGCGTGCTGGCGCAGGGCGTGCACGGCGCCGGGCGCCACCAGGTGATGTGGGACGGCACCGGCGAGGACGGCGCGCGGCTCGGCGCCGGCCTCTACTGGGCCCGGCTCGAAGCCGGCGGCCGCAGCTTCACGAAGCGGGTGACCGTCCTGAGGTAACGGTCCACCGCGGGGAGGCCCGGGGCGCAAGCCGCCCCGGGCCTTTCCTTTGCGCGCCGCCGCGGCCCGGGCCAATCGAGGGCTTGACCCGGACCGGGGACGGACCTAGCGTCGTGCGCGTCACGAGCCCGGCCCCGGGCGCGCGACGGCCCCCACTTCGACGACCGTCGCGATTCGCCGCGCGCGCACGTCGGCCACCCGGCCTCCCCGGCCGCTCGCGCCACCCTCGGAGCTGTCTTGACGACGCACTCGACCGCACGCGCGCTTCCCTTTGGCGGGCGCTCCGAAGCCCGTCCGGGCGCCCCTTCGTTCTCCAACCGTGCCGCACGGCCCGCCTTCATGGCGGGCTCCCGCGGGAACCCTCGGAGGTCTCCCATGTCACGCTTCGTAGTGGTGTCGCTGTTCCTCGCCCTCGCGTTCCTCGTGCTCGCACCGTCCGCGGCATCGGCCGCCGACGAGGCGAAGGTCATCGTCACCTCGGGCATCGCCAAGCCCGGCGTTGCGGCTCCGCGCCCGCCGCTCACCGCGGAGGAGAAGGCGCTGAGCGCGGTCGAGGACGAAGGCCGCGCCCAGGTGGACGCGCTGGTGAAGAGCATGGCCGGGCTGCCCGACGGCCCGGCGCTGCGCGCGCTGGAGCGCAAGGTCGAGGAGATCAAGCAGGCCAGTCGCATCCGGTTCCTGGAGGTCAAGGTCCAGTTCGCGCGCCAGCGCGGCGACCTCGCCGCGGCGCGCGAAGCCGAGCAGATGATCCACCTCATCCTCAACCCGCCGAAGCCCGCCGTGGCGCCGAACACGCGGCCCGAGACCGTGCGCAAGGAAGGAGGCCGGCCGCGGCCGTGAAGCGCGCGATCCTGGTTCTCGCGATGCTCGCGCTCGCCGCGCCCGCGCTCGCCCTCATGGTCGAGGTCTCGCTCGAGAAGCTCGCCGCCTCCTCCGACGCCGTGGTGCGCGCGAAGGTGGTGGACCTCGAGAGCCGCTGGACCGGCGACCGCGCGACCATCGTCACCGACGTGACGCTCGCGATCGTGGAGAGCTGGACGGGCGACCTCGTCGCCGGCAGCCGGCTGGTCCTCCAGGTTGAGGGCGGTGAGGTCGGCGACATCGGCGTCCGCGTCGAGCACCAGCCGGTCTTCTCCCCGGGCGAGGAGACGGTGCTGTTCCTGCGAGCCACGCCCGGTGCCCGGTACCGGATCAACGCCCTCGAGCAGGGCAAGTACACGGTCATGGGCGACCACGTGGTGGGGTTCCGGCAGCAGAGCTTCCCGCTCGCCACCCTGCGCGCGACGGTGCGGAGCCTCGCACCCGCGCGCAGCCGCTAGAGAGGAGGAACGCCATGAACCGCGCGACTCTTCTCCGGGCCGCCGCGCTCGCCGCGCTCATCGGGCTGGCGCCGGCGCTAGCGCCGGCGCAGCCGGTGATAACCACCGTCCCGCCGGGCCTCACCACGGCCAACACCGGGGCGACCGTGGACGTCTCCGGCACCGGCTTCGGCGCTTCGGACGATCGCATCTACTTTCCGAGTACGAACAACTTCTTCGTGAACCCGACGTCGTGGGCCGCGGGCTGGGTGCGCTGCCGCGTGCCCGAGACCTGGAGCGGCAACGTGCAGGTGCAGAGCCACGGCGCCGGAGCGCTCAGCAACGGCGTCAACCACAACATCAGCTTCTCGCGCTACGGCCAGTGGTCGGGTGCCTCCATGACCTGGTGGCTCAACCAGAACGGTGCGCCCGGGTGCACGGTGAACGAGACCTTCGGCGCCGCCGCGGGCGGCTACGACGCCTGGGTTTGCGCCTCGGGTCTCGCGGCCAACTATCAGGGCCTGACCGCGAACACCGGCAACAGCCGCACCGACGGCATCAACACGCTCGTCTGGAGCAACTCCGGGTGGCCCGATCCGAGCGTGATCGCCGTGTGCCTGTCCACCTACTACCCGTCCACCGGCAACCTGGTCGAGTTCGACATCCACTTCAACTCGCAGAACTTCACCTGGAGCTGTTCGGGCGCGGCCGGGGCGATGGACGTGCAGAACATCGCCGTCCACGAGGAGGGCCACTCCATCGGCTTCGACGACCTGTACGGCACCTACGACATCCCGAAGACCATGTACGGCTTCTCGGACAACGGGCAGGTCACCCACCGGACGCTGGAGCCCGAGGACGTCGAGGGGGCCGAGTACCTGTACGCGCACGCCAGCCGCGCGAACCTGACGGCCGGCACGCCCGCCGGCTGGTACGGACCGCTGGTGCCGCGCAACACGAACGACGCCACGGACACCTACGCGCCGCTGCCCTCGAGCCTGAGCGGCAACGGCACTACCTACCTGAACGGCGCGCAGACCAATAGCGGCGGCGACTGTGCCGCGCCGTACGGCGGGAACAACTTCTACGTGGACGACGACGCCATCGTGTACTGGGGCTGGAGCGGCGTCTGGCAACCGGGCTGGACGATCGGTCTGTGGCGCAACTGGGCGATGACGGTGCGCGGCGGGCGGCACACGCTCAAGCATGTCATGGACACCAACGCCGACATCGTGGAGTCGAACGAGTCGGACAACACCTACCAGGCCCAGTTCGTGTGGAGCCCCTACGGCCTGGCCGACCAGGTGCCGGTCCAACGCGCCGCGCCACCGGTCATGGGCCCGTTCGCGGCCAGGAACTGCGACGGCTTCCAGTTCGCCGGCAACTGGTGGGGCTGCGTCGCCCTCATTCCCACGACCGGCGGGGACGACTACGACCTCCAGCTCTTCAACGACTACATCGGAAGCACCACGGGGTACTCGACGGTGCTCAAGACGTCCGCCTACGGCGGCACCGCCTCCGATTTCGTGCTCGTGAACGGCAACGTGGTCGGCTACGGGGTCACGCGCTGGGCGGGCGTGGACCGCTACTCGGCGGGAGCCGGAGGTGACGTCGTCATCTGCCAGAGCAACCAGGTGAACGCGACCCTCGTTCCGGACACCGTGTACAACAACACGGTCTCGACCCTGGCGACCATCACCGGGAGCCAGATCGTGAAGGTGCACGAGGTCTACCTGGAGAGCCCGACGCGTACGTACACGTTCGCGCTCACGAACACCGCGGGGAGCGCCGACCTCAACATCAGCCTCTACTCAGCCTCGGGGGACTACTTCGCCAAGGGGGACTACGCGGCCACCTCGCAGGCGGTGGGCGGCGGCACCAACGAGAGCTTCAACTACAGGCCGCCTTCGCCCGGCTACTACGGGCTGGTGGTGTGGAAGCGGGACGCCAGCGATCTGGGGCAGACCAACAGCTACACGCTCTCGGTCGGCGTGGCGCTGTCGAACCTGAACGCCACGGTGACGCCGGGCGGGTTCAGCTCGCCGGTGGTGCCGCGCAACCTCAATGATGCCTCGTACGGAAATGCGCCGCTCACCACGACGCTCGACGGCAACACCAGCAACACGTACCTCAACTGGGCCACGCAGCAGGAAGGGCCCAACAACATGCCGGCGTGGGGCTGCCGCATCTACCTCGACGTGGACCAGTACGTGGCCTGGAGCTTCGTCGGGGACAACAACGTGCCGGGCTCGTGGCAGGCCCTCAACATCGGCACCTTGAACATCCGCGGCGGGCGCCACGAGCTGACCCAGTCCGCGGACTGGGACGTAGCGGTGGCCGAGTCGAACGAGAGCGACAACCTGTGGAGCGGGCAGTGGGTGTGGAGCCCGCTCGTGGTGGCGAAGGAGTCTCCGGTCGTGCGGGCCGCTCCGCCGAACCGCGGCGCCTTCCCGCAGCCCAATGGGGACGGTTTCCAGTGTTCTCACATCGGTGGCTACGCGTGGGTCGTGAGTTGCGCGGGCCAGACGACGGGCGACGACTACGACCTGTACTGCTACGACGACTACACCGGCAGCTCGAGCGGCTTCAGCAACATCCGGGCGACCTCGGCCTACGGCGGGAATGCCACCGACGTCGTGGTCGGGCACTACTCGGGCACACCCAGCACGGTGTACCCGGCGGTCGTGCTCTACTCGGCGGGTGGAGGGGGCGGGCCATTCGCCTTCGACCAGACCGACTCCTACCTGCGGAACGGCAACACCGGCGAAGTGGTCTTCGCGGGGCAGACGATGACACAGAACCGCCTCGCGGATGTCTACGAGGGCTGGTTCAACGCGGGGACGACCTACCACATCGTGCTCACGCGGAGGTCGGGTGTGTCGGACCTGCTGTTCGAAGTGTTCCCGGGGACCGCGGGCGGCATCTACGGCCGCAGCGGGTACGCGGGGATCTCCAGCGCGATCTCTGCCACGCGCGACACGCTGGCCTTCACCGCCAGCGCCAGCGCGTGGCATCCGATCGTCGTGCTGCGTCCGAGCGGCTCCGACCTCGCGCCGGTGAGCTACGACCTGGCCTGGAACACGCGTTCGACGGTGGATGTGCCGGCGGGCGACGGGCGCTTCGCGCTCGACTTCGCGGGCGCGTCGCCGAACCCGGTCGTGGACCGGTCACGGCTCGCGTTCACGCTGGCCGAGGCGGGCCCGGTGCGGCTCGCTCTCTACGACGTGAACGGCCGGCTGGTCCGCACGCTGGCGCAGGAGGTCCGCGGCGCCGGACGTCACGAAGTGGTGTGGGACGGCACGGGCGAGGACGGTGCGCGGCTCGGCGCGGGGCTCTACTGGGCGCGGCTCGAAGCCGCGGGGAGGGTGTTCACGAAACGCGTGACCGTACTCCATTGAGCTGACACTCCCGAGTGGTCACGCAGGCGGGCCCGGGGCGGCTAGGCTCCGGGCCTCGCCATTCCCGCGCGCGCGGCGCTCCGGCTTCCGGTTTCCCACGGGAACCGCTAGCATCGCCGCCCGCGCCCGAGCGGCGCCCATCTCTCAGGGAGGGACCTTGCGAAGCGACCTCGACCGCCTGATGCAGGAGCGCGGCCTCGCCGGCATGGTGGTGTTCGCGCACGACCGCTACAGCCTCGCCATGCACTACGTGACGGGGCAGAAGATCCACTACGGGATGTACGTCCGCGCCGCGGAGGGCCGCGCGCACCTGATCCACGATCCGATGGAGCGCGACCAGGCCGCGCTCGCCGGCTGCGAGCACTCCTCGTTCGCGCAGCACGGCGTCAACCAGCTCATCGAGACCGAGGGTCATCCCGCGCGCGGCTTCGGCCGGCTCATGGCCGAGACCTGCGCCACGCTCGGCATGCGCGGCCCGGTGGCGTTCTTCGGCGACCTCCCCGCGGGATTCGCCCACACGATGCTGAACCGCGCGCTCGCGCTGAACCCGGACCTGAAGGTGGACGAGGGAAACCCGGACATCCTCACCGTGGCGCGCACCACCAAGGACGAGACCGAGACCGCGGCCATCTGCCGCGCCGCGCGCGGCACGGTCGCGGCGCTCGCGCGCCTGCGCGCGTTCCTCGCCGGGCTCCGGCGCGACGGCGAGCACTTCCGCGCCGACGGGACGGCACGCGTGACGCTCGGCGACCTGCGCCGGCTGCTCCAGACCGAGTTCCTCGCGCACGGGCTCGCCGAAGACGGCGAGAGCATCGTGTCGCAGGGCCGCGACGCCGGCGTACCGCACAACCGCGGCAACGACGCCGACCCGCTCACCGCCGGCCAGCCCGTGATCGTGGACATCTTCCCCGGCGAGGCGGGCGGCGGCTACCACTCTGACGTCACGCGCACCTACTGCATGGGCCGCGCCCCCGATCCGCTGCGCCGCCTCTACGACGACGTGCACGACGCCTTCCGCGGCGCGCTCGACACGCTCGCGGTGGGCCGGCCGTGCCGCGCCTACCAGGAAGGCGTGCAGGAGCTGTTCGAGCAGCGCGGCCACGCCACGCTGCGCACCAGCGAGACCACGCAGGAGGGTTACGTGCACGGGCTCGGCCACGGTGTGGGGCTCGCGGTCCACGAGGCGCCGCGGCTCGGCGGCCCGCCATCGAACACCCAGACGCTCGAGCCCGGCATGGTCATCACCGTGGAGCCAGGGCTCTACTACCCGGCCCAGGGCATGGGCGTCCGCATCGAGGACCTGGTGCTGGTGCGCGCCGACGGCACCTTCGAGAACCTCACGCCCGCTCCCTACGAGCTGGTGATCGAGCCGCGCGGATGAAGGGCGTCACGCACGAGGTCGCGAACCCGCCGCGGCCGGAGCGCGCGGTGCTGGTCGGCCACGCCGGCCGCGACGGCGCGGACCTGCCGCGCTCGCTCGAGGAGCTGGCACGGCTCGCCGACACCGCGGGCGCGCGCGTGCTCGGGAGCCTGGTGCAGCGCCGCGGCGCGGTGAGCCCGCCGCACTTCATCGGCAAGGGCAAGCTCGCGGAGCTCAAGGAGCTCGCTGCGGAGCTGGCCGCCGACGTCGCGATCTTCAACGACGACCTCTCGCCCCCGCAGGTGCGCAACCTCGAGAAGGCGCTCGACGTCAAGGTGGTGGACCGCTCCGAGCTGATCCTCGACATCTTCGCGCGCCGCGCGCGCACCCGCGAGTCGCGGCTCCAGGTCGAGCTGGCGCAGCTCCAGTACATGCTGCCGCGGCTCACCGGCATGTGGCGGCACCTGGAGCGGCAGGCCGCCGGCATCGGCACGCGCGGCCCGGGCGAGACCCAGCTCGAGACCGACCGCCGCATGGTGCGCGAGAAGATCTCGCGCTTGAAAAAGGAGCTCGAGGGCGTCGAGAAGGAGCGCGAGACCCAGCGTGCGAGGCGCCGCCGCGAGTTCCGCGCCGCATTGGTGGGTTATACCAACGCCGGCAAGAGCACGCTGTTCAACGCGCTCACCCGCGCCGGCGTGTTCGTCGAGAACCGGCTGTTTGCCACGCTCGATTCGACGACGCGCCAGCTGGTCAGCCCCGAGCGCCACATGGCACTGCTCACCGATACCGTCGGGTTCATCCGCAAGCTGCCGCACCATCTGGTGGCGTCGTTCCACAGCACGCTGGTCGAGGCGATCGAGGCGGACCTGCTGCTGCACGTGGTGGACGCCGCCGACCCGTACTTTCGCCGCCAGATCGCGGCGGTCGAGGAGGTGCTCGAGCAGATCCTCGAGACCCCACGCCCGACCACGCTGGTCTTCAACAAGACCGACCTGCTCGACGACCCCGACCTGGTCGCCGGCCTGCGGGTCGAATTCCCCGGCTCGTTCGCGGTGTCGGCCCGCACCGGCGAGGGGCTGGACATGCTGCGCGCGTTCCTCTGGGGACAGGCCGCCGAACGGGCGGTGAGCAAGGCGTCGTGAGCGCCGCCGCCGCCACCACGCTGCTCGAGTTCCGCACCGAGCTCGCGGCCCCGCCAGAGCGCGTCTATGCGGCGCTCACCGAGGCGCAGCATCTCGCGCGCTGGTTCTGCGACCAGGCCGAGAGCGACCCGACCGAGGGCGGCAAGCTGACGCTGCGCTGGACGCGCAAGGGCGCCTCGCCGGAGCCGTTCGCCGGTCACTGGGTGGTGCTGCAACCGCCCACCTCGTGCGCGTTCGAGGGCGGGCATTCGGGGTATCCGGATGGCTACGCCGGGCGCGTCGGGTTCGAGCTCGCCCGCCGGGACACCGGCTCGGTGCTCATCACCCGGCACCGGCTGCCCGCGCGCCCCGAGTACGCGCCGTTCGCCGAGACCTACGCGGGGGCCTGGCCGCGCGCGTTGGCGCGGCTGGTCGCCTACCTCACCCCGGTCGCCTGAGCGATTCGCGGATGTCCACCGCCCCCGCTCTCCGCACCCTCCGCTTCGGCCACAGCCCCGACGCCGACGACGCCTACATGTTCTACGGCTTCCACACCGGGCGCGCGAGCATCGCCGGTTGCCGCGTGGAGCACGTGCTCGAAGACATCCAGAGCTTGAACCGCCGCGCGCTCGAGTGCGGCGACCTCGAGATCACGGCGGTGTCGGCCCACGCGTACGCGTTCCTCGCCGACCGCTACGCCATCCTCGCCTGCGGCGCTTCGATGGGCATCGGCTACGGTCCGGTGGTGGTCGCGCGCGCGCCGCGCACGCTCGAGTCGCTGCGCGGCCGGCGCGTCGCCATCCCGGGGCCACTCACGACCGCGGCACTCCTGCTGCGCATCGAGTGCCCGGAGTGCGTGCCGGTGGAGGTGATGTTCGACCGCATCCCGGCCGCGGTGCGCGCCGGCGAGGTGGAGGCCGGTGTCATCATCCACGAGAGTCAGCTCACCTACCGCGCCGAGGGACTGGTCAAGGTGCTCGACTTCGGTGAGCTGTGGCAGCAACGAGACGGACTGCCGGTGCCGCTGGGGCTCGATGTCGTCCGGCGCGACCTCGGCCCCGAGCTGATGCGCGCGGCGAGCGAGGGATTCCGCGCCAGCATCCGGGACGCGATCGACCACGAGGAGGAGGCGATCGCGTACGCGCTGCGATTCGGCCGCGGCCTCGATGTGCCGCAGGGCAAGCGGTTCGTCCACATGTACGTGAACGAGCTGACGCTCGACATGGGCGA
>CAYHRW010000100.1:0-8735 GCA_964359105.1 uncultured bacterium | reverse complement strand
GGCGCTCATGCCGCTCTCCGAGTTCGAGGCCCTGAACCGGCGCCTGATCGAGCAGAACGAGGAGCCGTTCGCGAACCCGCGCAACGCCGCGGCCGGCACGGTGCGCCAGCTCGACCCGAGTATCACCGCCTCGCGCCGACTCGACCTCTACGCCTACGACGTCATGCACGCCGAGGGCGTGCGCTTCAGGACGCAGACCGAGATGGCCGCGGCGCTGCGCGGGTGGGGCTTCCACGTCGAAAAGCGCGTCAGGCGCTGCGCGGGAATCGAGCCGGCGCTTGCCTTCCACGCCGACCTCGAGGCGAAGCGCGAAGCGCTCGACTACGAGGTTGACGGCGTGGTCATCAAGGTGGACCGCTGCGACTGGCAGGAGCTGCTCGGCATGCGCGCGCGCAGCCCGCGCTGGGCGGTGGCGTTCAAGTTCCCGCCGCGCATCGAGGTCACGAAGGTGCTCGACATCGTGGTCCAGGTGGGTCGCACCGGCAAGCTCACGCCGGTCGCATCGCTCCAGCCGGTGGACGTCTCGGGCGTCACGGTGTCGCGCGCCACGCTGCACAACGAGGACGAGGTGCTGAGGAAGGACGTGCGGGTGGGCGACACGGTGCGCGTGCGGCGCGCGGGCGACGTCATCCCCGAGGTGGTCGAGGTGCTGAAGGAGAAGCGCCCGCGCGGCACGAAGCCGTTCGCGATGCCGTCGAAGTGCCCGGTGTGCGCCGCGCCGGTCGAGCGCGAGGGGGCCTACCACGTGTGCACGAACGGGCTCTCCTGCCCCGCCCAGCTCGAGGGCCACGTTATCCACTTCGCCGCGCGCGGCGCCATGGACGTCGCCGGGCTCGGGGCGAAGACCGCGATCCAGTTGATCGAGCAGGGCCTGGTCAGGGACCTCGCGGACGTCTACCAGCTCACGCCTATTGATTTCGCCGGGCTCGAGGGCTTCGCCGAGAAGTCCATCGAGAACATGATGGCGGCGCTCGAGGCCAGCAAGAGGCCGCGCCTCGACCGCTTCCTGTTCGCCCTCGGTATCGAGCACGTGGGCGAGACCGTGGCGCGGCTGCTGGCCGAGCACTACGGGGGCGTCGAGAAGCTCATGGAGGCGGACGAGGAGGAGCTGCAGCAGATCCACGGCATCGGCCCCGAGGTCGCCGAGTCCGTGGCCCACTTCTTCTCCAGCGCGCGCAACCGCAAGGTGCTCGAGCGGCTCTTCAAGGCTGGCGTGAAGCCGGTGCACGAGAAGCGCGCGAAGGGCCCTCAGCCGCTGGCCGGGCAGGTCGTGGTGTTCACCGGCGGGCTCGAAACCATGACCCGCCCCGAGGCGCAGAAGAAGGCCGAGGACGCCGGCGCGCGCATCGCCTCGGCGGTCTCGAAGCGGGTGACGCTGGTCGTCGCCGGCCCGGGCGCGGGCTCCAAGCTCGACGAGGCGAAGAAGCTCAAAATCGAGGTCTGCGACGAAGCCGCGTTCCTGAAGCGGATCGGAGAGAAGTAGCCCATGACCAACGCCGACGTGTCGCGCGTCTTCGCGCGCATCGCCACCATGCTCGAGCTGGACGGCGCGAACGTGTTCCGGGTGCGCGCCTACCGGGAGGCTGCGCGCGTGGTCGAATCCCTCGCCGAGCCGGTGGCCAGGCTCGCCGCCGCAGAGGGCGCGCTCGAGGAGCTGCCCGGGATCGGCAAGGACCTGGCCGGCAAGATCCGCGAGATCCTCGCCGGCGGCAGCACCGGGGTCTACGACCAGCTCCTGAAGAAGTACCCGCTCCCGCTGGTGCAGCTCACCGAGCTGCAGGGCCTGGGCGCGAAGCGCGTGCGCCAGATGCACGACGCGCTCGGGATCAAGGACAAGGCCTCGCTCGAAGCGGCGGCGAAGGCGGGCAAGCTGCGCGACCTGCCGGGCTTCGGCGAGAAGCTGGAGCAGAAGATCCTCCACTCGCTCTCGATCGCCGAGCAGGTGGCAGGCCGCATGCTGCTGGGGACCGCGTGGGGCGTGGCGCACGGCATCGTGGACCTGCTGCGCGAGCTGCCCGGCGTCGAGAAGGTCGAGGCCGCCGGATCGTTCCGGCGCCGCCGCGAGACCGTGGGCGATCTCGACATCCTGGTGTGCGGCGGCCGACCCGAAACGGTGATGGACGCGTTCGTGAAGCAGCCCGGGGTCGCCGACGTGCTCGGGCGCGGCGACACCAAATCGTCCGTGCGGCTCGCGAACGGTCTGCAGGTGGACCTGCGGCTGGTGTCGCGCGAGTCCTTCGGCGCCGCGCTGCTCTACTTCACCGGCAGCAAGGAGCACAACATCGAGCTGCGGAAGCTCGCGCTCGAGCAGGGCATGAGTCTGAACGAGTACGGGCTCAACCGCGAGAGGAGCGGCGCGACCGTGGCCGGGCGCACCGAGGAGGAGATCTACCGGGCGCTCGGGCTGGCGTGGATCCCGCCCGAGCTGCGCGAGGCCCGCGGCGAGATCGCGCTCGCGCGCGCCGGGAAGCTGCCGAAGCTCATCGAGCTCGCCGACCTCGCCGGCGACCTCCACATGCACACCACCCGCAGCGACGGGCGCAACTCGCTCGCCGAGATGGTGCGCGCGGCGAAGCAGCGCGGCTACCGCTACTGCGCCATCACCGAGCACTCGAAGTCGCTCGCCATGGCCGGCGGATTCGACGAAGCCCGGGTGCGGAAGTCGGTGGGCGAGATCGCCGAGGTGCGCCGGCAGGTGCCGGGCATCGAGGTGCTCCACGGCCTCGAGGTGGACATCCTCGCCGACGGCGCCCTCGACCTCGACGACGACGCGCTCGACCTGCTCGACTGGGTGATCGTCTCGCTCCACTCGCGGCTCGACCAGCCCGGCGACGCGGCGACCGCGCGCGTGCTGAAGGCGCTCAAGCATCCCGCGGTGTGCGCGATGGGCCACCCCACCGGGCGCATGATCGGCACCCGGCCGGGCGCGGCGTTCGACCTGGTCAAGGTGCTCGAGCGCGCGGCCGCGCTGGGCGTGGCGATGGAGATCAACTCGCAGCCCGATCGCGTGGATCTCTCGGACGTGAACGCGCGCCGCGCGAAGGAGCTGGGCGTCACAGTCGTGATCGACACCGACGCCCACAGCATCCCCGGCCTCGATTCGATCCGCTATGGCGTGTTCGCCGCGCGCCGCGCCGGGCTCACGAAGGACGACGTGCTGAACACGCTGCCGTACGAACGCCTGCGCGGGCGTATCCGCAAGGGCGGGGCGAAGGCCGCGCGTGTGGCGGGGAACACCACGGTGAAGCCGAAGGCCACAGCGAAGCCGAAGGCGACCGCGAGGATGACCGCCGCGAAGGCGCCCGCGGCCCGGACACCGGCGAAGAAGAGGCCGGCGCGCGCGCGATGACCATGGCGCTGCGACGCACCGGAGCCTCCCCCACCTCGACAGGCGTGCGCCTGCTCTTCGTGGCGGTCTTCGCCGCGGCGATGGGCTGGCTCGAGGGCGTGGTGGTGGTCTACATCCGCGGCCTGCTCGGGATCGCGCGCACCGACGTGATGCCCGACTCGGCCGAGATGATGCGCCGGATGTCCGCGCTCGCCTGGCTCCTCCCCACCGAGCAGACCCGCGAAGCCGCCACCATCATCATGCTGGCCGCGGTCGCGGCGCTCGCCGCCCGACGCTTCCGCGCGCGCCTCGGCGCGTTCCTGGTGGCGTTCGGCGTCTGGGACATCGCCTACTACGTCGCGCTCTACGCCCTGCTCCGCTGGCCGCCGAGCCTCGCGACGATGGACCTGCTGTTCCTGATCCCGCCGCACCCGTGGTGGTACCAGCAGGTGTGGGTGCCGGTCGCCATCTCCTGCGTGATGATCGGGGTGGGCGTGCGGCTGTTCGCCGCGCCCGGGCGGGAGCGGTAGGCCGCGGCACGTATCCGGCCCGAGCCAGCCCGTCACGTCGAGGGGCTCGAGGCCCGCCGGCGTGCCGCGACCGAGCGTGAGCGTGGTGGAGCCTGAACGGCCGGGACGCCCGTAGCCCGCGAAGGCGCGTCCGTCGGTTTCCCGCGCGCCGCGTGCACTCCGGGAATCTTACGCGCCCGGGGGCGAGGTATGATGCCCCGCCAGCGGATCCCACGCACCGTTCTCCCCTTCCAGGACCAGGGAAAGCTCATGAGATCCTCCCGTTTCCTCCCCGTCTTCGCGCTCGTGGCGCTCGCCGCGGCCGTCGCGCTCACCGCCCGTCCGGCCGCCGCCGCCGTTCACGGCTTCGACACCGCGAGCCTCGACACCACCTGCTCGCCGTG
This sequence comes from uncultured bacterium, assembly GCA_964359105.1. Lineage (GTDB taxonomy): Bacteria > Eisenbacteria > RBG-16-71-46 > RBG-16-71-46 > RBG-16-71-46 > JACRPT01. The sequence continues at coordinate 4,494 of CAYHRW010000100.1, read as the reverse complement.
CCGCGACTTCTTCCAGTTCGCCAACGGCGGCTGGCTGGCGCGCACGCCCATCCCAGCGGCCTACTCGAGCTGGGGGAGCTTCGACGAGCTGCACGACCGCAACCAGGCCGCGCTCCACCAGCTGCTCGACGCGGCGGTGGCGGACGTGGCCGCGAAACCCGGCACGAACGCCGCGAAGCTCGGGATCTTCTACGGCACCGGCATGGACTCGGCCGCCGCCGAGACGCAGGGCGCTCACCCGCTCGACCCGCAGCTCCAGCGCATCGCCGCGCTTGGGTCCGCCGCGGCGCTCGCGCCCGAGGTGGCGCGGCTCCACGGCGAGGGCGTGCGCGCGCTGTTCGCGTTCGGCTCGCAGCAGGACGCGAAGAACAGCGAGGAGGTCATCGCCTTCGCCGGGCAGGGCGGGCTCGGGCTGCCCGACCGCGACTACTACCTGCGCCCCGACTCCACGTCGCAGCGCACGCGCGCCGAGTACGTGGCGCACATCGCCCGCACGCTCGCGCTGCTTGGCGATCCGCCCGACGGCGCCCGCGATGCGGCCGACCGCATCATGGCGCTCGAGACCGCGATCGCCAGGGCCGCGATGACGCTGGTCCAGCAGCGCGACCCGCGCGCGGTCTACCACCGCCTGAAGCTCGCGGAGCTGAAGAAGCTCTGCCCCTCGTTCGACTGGGCCGCCTACCTGCGCGCGGTGGAGCTCGCGAAGGTCGCCGACCTGAACGTGCGCCAGCCGGACTACTTCCCCGCGCTCGACAGCCTGCTGAGGGCCGTGCCGCTCGACGACTGGAAGGACTACCTGCGCTGGCAGGTGGCGCGGACCGGTTCGCCCTGGCTCGCCAGCGCGTTCGTGAACGAGGACTTCCGCTTCCAGCAGGTGCTGAGCGGCGCCAAGGAGCTGCTGCCGCGCTGGAAGCGCTGCCTGCGGGCCACCGACCAGGCCATGGGCGAGGCGCTGGGCGAGGAGTACGTGAAGCGCTACTTCACGCCCGAGACCAAGTCGCGCGCGCTCGAGATGGTGAAGAACCTGGAAGCCGCACTCCAGGACCGCATCGGGGCGCTGTCGTGGATGAGCGACACCACGCGCGCGCAGGCGCTCGGCAAGCTGCGGGCGTTCGGGCTCAAGATCGGCTACCCCGACCGGTGGCGCGACTACTCGAAGCTCCAGGTCGCGCCGGGCCCGTTCCTCGCGAACCTGATCCGCGCGAACCGCTTCGAGCGCGACCGACGGCTCGCCAAGATCGGCCGGCCGGTGGACCGCAGGGAATGGAACATGTCGCCGCCCACGGTGAACGCCTACTACAGCTCGTCGCTCAACGAGATCGTGTTCCCGGCCGGGATCCTCCAGCCGCCGTTCTACGACCCGCTCGCCGACGACGCGGTGAACTACGGCGGCATCGGCGCGGTGATCGGCCACGAGATGACGCACGGCTTCGACGACCGCGGCCGGCAGTTCGACGCGCGCGGCAACCTGCGCGACTGGTGGACTCCGGCCGACGCCGCGCGCTACAAGGAGCGCGCGCAGAAGGTCATCGAGCAGTTCGACGGCTACGTCGCCGTGGACACCCTGCACGTGAACGGCAGGCTCACCACCGGCGAGAACATTGCCGACCTCGGCGGGCTCACCGTGGGCTACGCCGCGTTCCAGAAGTCGCTCGCGGGCAGGCCGCGGCCCGCGCTCGTGGACGGGTTCACCCCCGAGCAGCGCTTCTTCCTCGGCTGGGCGCAGGTGTGGCGCGAGAACACCCGGCCCGAGGCGATGCGCACGCAGGTGCAGACCGACCCGCACTCGCCGCCGCTCTGGCGCGTCAACGGGCCGCTCTCGAACCTGCCCGAGTTCGCGCGCGCGTTCGGCTGCAAGGCCGGGGACGCGATGGTGCGGCCGGACAGCCTGCGCACGCAGATCTGGTAGGGATATCCCCGGGTCGGCGCGGGCCCGCCAGGCTTCCGCCGTTGCGCGGGGCGAGTCGCCCCGGTATCGTACTGGGCCCGGCCCCGGTCCGTTCGGTGTCCCTGCCCGTGGAGGTCCGCATGCGCTCCATCCATCTTCTCGTCTTGCTCGCCCTCGTGGCCCCCGCGCCCGCTTTCGCCGGCATTCCGAGCCCGATCAACTCCACCGTGCCGCCCTGCTTCTTCGCGTGCCCGGCGGGCGACCTGGCCTTCCAGATCGTGGTCCGCGACATCGGCAACAACCCGATCGCGGGCTCGACCGTCGTGCTCGACTTCGCGGACTGCCCGGGGTTCGTGGTGTGCCCCGCCAACGGGAGTGAGCTCTACATCTGGGACCCGGCGACCCGGTGGCTGCGGTGGTTCACGGACGCCAGCGGCACCGTGCGATTCGCGATTCGCGGGGGTGGGACCTGCGCGGCCGGCCAGGTCCGCGTGCTGGCCGACGGCGTCAGGATGGCCATGCGGAGCCTCGCGTCCCCGGACCAGGACGGCAGCCTGCTGGTGGACGGGGCGGACGCGCTGCACGTGAACTCGCTGCTCGGGAGCGCGGACCCGACGGCCGATCTCGATTGCGACGGCACGGTGACCAACACGGACCTCTCGATCCTCACCAATCAGCACGGCGGCCATTCCTGCACGAATGTGGTCCCCGCGCGTCCACGGAGCTGGGGGAGCCTCAAGCAGATCTACCGGTGAGGCCAGCGGCAGAGACGCGGGGCGGGAGCGCATCGCTCCCGCCCCGCATCGCGTCCGGGTGTGGCCGCCGTTACGAGACCTTCTCCGCGATGGACTTCGCCTGCAGGAACAGCAGCAGGTAGTCACGGCCGCCGGCCTTGGAGTCGGTGCCGCTCATGTTGAAGCCCCCGAACGGGTGGGCGCCGACGATGGCGCCGGTGCACTTGCGGTTGACGTAGAGGTTGCCGACGAAGAACTCGCGCTTCGCGCGCTCGATCTTCTCCCGGTTCTTCGTGTACACGGCGCCGGTGAGGCCGTAGGCGGTGCCGTTCGCCACCGCGAGCGCCTCGTCGAAGCTCCGGACCGGGATCACCGCCAGCACCGGGCCGAAGATCTCCTCCTGCGCGATCACCGCATCGGGCCTGATGTCGGCGATCACGGTGGGCTGGATGAACCAGCCCTCGGCGCCCGGCAGGGCGCCGCCGCCGGTGAGGAGCCTGCCCTCTTTCTTCCCGGTCTCGATGTACCCGAGGATCGCGTCGCGCGCGCCGGCGTTCACGACCGGGCCCATGGTGACGCCGTAACGGTCGGGCTCGCCGACGGAGAGCTTCTCGACCTCGGCCTTGAGCTTCTCGAGGAACGGCGCGTAGACCTTCTCGCTGACGATGGCGCGCGAGCAGGCCGAGCACTTCTGGCCCTGGAAACCGAACGCCGAGGCCGTGACGCCCTGCACCGCGGCGTCCACGTCGGCCTCGTCGTCCACGATGATCGCGTCCTTGCCGCCCATCTCGGCGACCACGCGCTTGAGCCAGATCTGCCCGGGCTGCACCTCGGCAGCGAGCCGGTTGATGCCAATGCCGACCTCCTTCGATCCGGTGAAGGAGACGAATCGCGTCTTCGGGTGGCGCACCAGCGTGTCGCCCACGGTGCCGCCGCCGCCGGTCACGAAGTTGAACACGCCCGCGGGCAGACCCACCTCCTCCATGAGCTGGAAGAACTGCCAGGCGATCGCCGGTGAGTCGCTCGAGGGCTTCACCACCACGGTGTTGCCGCTGACGATGGCGGCGGTCGTCATGCCGACGCAGATGGCGAGCGGGAAGTTCCACGGCGGGATGATCGCGCCGACCCCGAGCGGGATGTACACCAGCTGGCCGCGCTCGCCGGGCAGCTGCGTCACCGGCTGCGGCGCGTCGTAGCGCAGCATCTCGCGCGCGTAGAACTCCATGAAGTCCACGGCCTCGGCGGTGTCGGCGTCGGCCTCGGCCCAGCTCTTGCCGACCTCGTACACCATCCACGCCGAGAACGTGTGGCGGCGCTCCCTCATGCGGCGCGCCGCCTCGACCAGGTACGCGGCGCGCTCGGCCGCGGGCACGTGGCTCCAGCTCGCGAAGGTCTCGAACGCGGCCTCGACCGCCTGGTTCGCCAGCTCCTTGGTGCCGGCTTGGAAGCGCCCCACCACCTCGGAGGGCCGCGCCGGGTTGAGCGACTCGAACGTGCGGTCGGACTTCAGGCGCGCGCCGCCGATCACGATCGGGTGCTCCTGTCCGAGCATCGCCTTCACGCCGGCGAGCGCCGCCTCGAAGGCGGCCCGGTGCTCGGGCCTGCTGAAGTCGGTGTAGGCGGTCGGCACGTACTCGTGGAGCGATCTCGGGTCCACGGGCGCGATCCTCGTGGCGAGGGGATTCATGGGATTCCTCCGGTTCGGGCGCCGCGCGCGGGACGCGGGCGCGCATGGCTGCGGATGACGTTCGCGCCGGAGTCTAGCCCACCGCCGCGGAGCACGGAAGGCGACGGCGGGCGCGGCGGCGGGCGCGGCGGGACATCACCCGGAGGTCAGCGCCGGACCGGGATGCGCCGCCCGCGCGCCGCGCC
>CAYHRW010000099.1:0-8823 GCA_964359105.1 uncultured bacterium | reverse complement strand
CTGCTGGAGTCGGGCCGTGTGAGAGAGGCGCTGGTCATGCCACGGCCGAAGTGAGTGTGCGGCGGAGCGCCGCGCGCTCGCCGTCCGTGCCCGGGGCCCGCGACCTTGTGGGCCCCGTCGCATGGCACGGTCCGTCCCGCAGGCGCGCTGGCGCCCCATGAATCGCGTGCCGTGGAGGCCGGTATCTGCGATGATGCGGCCGTCGGCTGCGAGTGCACAGGTCAGGGCTCTTGCCCCCGGTCACGGCGCGAGAGCACGCGAAAGGAGCCATGCATGGCAAGGAACAAACGACCGTCCTTCCTCAAGCGACAGAAGGAACAGCAGCGGCGCGCCCGGGCGGAGGAGAAGCGAGCGACGCGCCGGGCCCGCAGGCAGGGGGAAGCGCCGGCGCCCGCCGACCCCGAGGCTCCGGACGCGACGGTGGAACAGACCGAAGAGCGCGAGGGGACCGAAGTCTGACCGCGCCGCCCGGCGGAGGACGCCGCCGCGTCACCGTCCCGACGAGGGGCAGATGCCCCAGGGCGCGCGTCCGGTCAGGTGGGGCGGATACCATTTCCACATTGACCCTCCCGGGGCGGCGGCGTCATCATACCCGTGGCGTCGTGCACTGAAACTGCCAACGCCCCCTCACGGCACGGACCATCAGCCGCCCTCGGCCTCCTTGCTCGTCCGCCATGGCAACGGCCGCATGTCCGCGTGGACAAACCACAGTTGGAGGAGGCACGCATCCATGAACCGACAACTGTATGGCGTTCTCACGGCCCTGGCGCTGACCGCCTGCAGCGTCGCGATGGCCTACGCCTGGCACCTGGACGGCCGGGTCTACTGCGAGGGGATCGGACTCCCCTTCGCCAACGTGCAGATCACGGTGGTCGCCACCGAGGGCGGGATACCGTTCACGGGCTCGGCGACCACGGACGAGACCGGGTTCTACTCGGTCCCGCTGCTCGACGTTCCCAACGGCTACCGGGCGACGCCGACGCTTTCCAGCAACGAGACGGTGGTGAGCCCTCCCTCGGGTGAGTTCGTGTTCTCCACCGACGCGACCCACCTCGAGTTCCAGCAGGACTGGGTGATCGCCAGCCCGGCCTGCGCGCTGGAGCGCTGCTGGCTCACCGGCGGCGGCACCAAGTTCAGCGCGATCACGGGCACGCATCTGGGCGAGGCCGGCCGCGTGCAGAACTTCGGCGGCAACGTGAACCCGGGATGCAGCCCCACGGCCGGAGAGGGTGGCCAGTGGAACGACATCGCGGCGGTGCTCAAGCTCCACTTCCACGGGACCGCCATCGAGGTGATCCGCTGCGGCAACGTGGACGGGATCCCGCCCGGCTCCACCTCGCCGATCACGCCGTTCAACTTCATCGAGTTCCGGGGGACCGGGACGCTGAAGGGGATCAAGGGCAACAAGGTGGACTACGGCACGGTCCACTTCTTCGGATACGTCGAGGACCGCAACGAGCCGGGCAGCAACGGCGCGAAGGACGGAGCGCTGAAGGACCGCTACTTCCTCCACGTCTTCGCTAACCCCGCCGACCCGGCAGGCACCACGCTGCTGCTGGTGGACGTGGATGGGGACCCGACGACCGTGGACCCGGTCACGATCACCGACGGCAACCTGCAGATCCACGTGAGCAGCTGCAACACGCCCCCGGCGCAGAACGCGGCACTGGGGCAGGCTCCCGTCGAGCCCGCAGCCCCGTCGGTCCCGACCCGCACGAGCTGGGGCCGGCTCAAGGTGATCTACCGCTGAGCCGCGAAGACGCGGCCTGACCGCCGCGCGACGGCACGGAACGCGGCCGGTCACGAACAGCCAGGGCCCGGGAACGCTTCACCTCCCGGGCCCTGGTCCGTGAGGAGTGTGAGCGCCGCGAGGACGTCTGCTAGGATGCGCGGCATGAACGCTCATCGTCGTGCCCCGCTGCTGTTCGCGCTGACCGCCGTGCTGGCCCTCGCGGCCGGCCCCGCCCGTGCGGCCGGGAAGCCGGTCCTGCCCTTCGTCCGCGACGACTACGCGAAGGCGCTCCACCAGGCGCGCGCCCGCAAGGTGCCGATCTTCATCGGGGCCTGGGCGCCCTGGTGACACACGTGCCGCTCGATGAGGGCCTTCGTCTTCACCGACGAATCCCTCGCGCGGCACGCCGGGCGGTTCGTCTGGCTCGAGATCGATACCGAGAAGCCGCAGAACGCCGCGGTCCGTAAGAGGCTCAAGGTCCAGGCCCTTCCCACCTTCTTCGTCCTGGACCCCGCGGACGAGCGGGTCGCGCTGCGCTGGGTGGGCGGCGCCACCGCCTCCCAGCTCGAGGAGCTGCTCGACGACGGCGCACTGGCGGTGAGCGCCGGACGCGGCGGCGCGACGCGCTCCGACGTCGAGCGCGCGCTCGCGCGCGCCGACAGCCTCTACGGCGCCGGCGACGACGACGCGGCGGCGCGGGCCTACCAGCAGGCACTCGCTTCCGCGCCGGCGGACTGGCCCCGGTACGGTCGGGCGGTCGAGTCCGCCCTGTTCGCGCTCTCGAGCACGGGTGACGACCTGGCCGCGGCGAGGCTGGCACGCGATGCGTTCCCGAAGCTGTCGCGGACGTCCTCGGCGGCCAACGTGGCGGCCAGCGGCCTGGGAGCGGCTCTCTCCCTGCCCGATTCGGTGCCGGAGAAGAAGAACTTCGCCGCCACGCTCGAGAGTGCGGCGCGCGCGGTGGTGGCCGACACCACCGTGCCGATCGCCGCCGACGACCGCTCGGGCGTCTACATCTCGTTGCTCGATGCGCGCAAGGACGCGAAGGACGACGCCGGTGCACGCCAGGTCGCGTCCGCGTGGGCGGCGTTCCTCGAGGCCGAGGCCGCGCGGGCGCCGGACCCCGACGCGCGCGCGGTCTTCGACTCCCACCGGCTGAGCGCCTACCTGGAGCTGGGCGCGCCGGAGCGCGCGCTGCCGATGCTCGAGGCCTCCGAGCGCGACCTGCCCGACGACTACAACCCGGCGGCGCGGCTCGCGGTGGCCTGCAAGGCGATGAAGCGCTGGGATGAGGCGCTGGCGGCCTCGGACCGCGCGCTCGCGAAGGCGTACGGCCCGCGCCAGCTCGGCATCCTCCAGACGCGCTCGGACATCCACGCCGGCCGGGGTGACGCCGCCGCGGCGCGCAAGACGCTCGAGGATGCGCTGGCGCTGGCCCAGTCGTTCCCGCCCGGGCAGCGCTCGGAAGCCGCCATCACCGCGCTGCGCAAGAAGCTGGACGCCATGAAGTAGACGCTCGTTCGCGCCGGGTAGACGCTCGTACCAGGCTGCCACGCCGCGCGCGCCGCGGTGCTAGGATGCCGCCGCGGTCTTCGTCGCGCCGCACTCCCACCGGACGCTCCGGCGTCCCCCAACTCACGCACAGGGGCCATCCATCATGAAGATGATCCGGTCGTGCCTGATCCTCGCCGTCCTCGCGGCGGCCGTCGCCTGCGTCCCGCCGGCGCGCGCCGAGGAGCGCGCGAACGTCCCCGACAGGTACAAGTGGAACACCGCCGACCTGTACGCGTCCGAGGCGGCGTGGCAGTCGGCCCGGGAGGACCTGGCGAAGCGCACCCCCGAAATCGCGAAGTACCAGGGCAGGCTGGGCGAGTCGGCCGCGACGTTCGCGGCCGCGCTCGCCACCCTGATGGACCTGGACCGCGGCCTCACCCAGCTCCAGGTCTACGCCAGCATGCGCAAGGACGAGGACACGCGCGTGAGCAAGCCGCGCGAGATGCTGCAGACGGCGGAGCAGATGTACGTCCAGTTCCGCGCCGCGGCCTCCTACGTCCAGCCGGAGATCCTCGCGCTCGGCGCCGAGAAGGTGCGCGGCTTCCTCGCCGCGGAGCCGAGGCTGGCCGAATACAAGCACTTCCTCGACGACATCCTCCGCCGCGCGCCGCACACGCTCTCCCCCGAGGAGGAGAAGGTCGCGGCGCGGGCCGGCACGCTCACCGACGCCGGCCACTCGACCTACAGCGTGCTGGCCGGCGCCGATCTGCCCTACCCCGAGATCACGCTCTCGACCGGCGAGAAGGCGAAGCTCGACAACGCCGGCTACACCCGGTACCGCGCGCTGCAGGACCGCGAGGACCGCATGAAGGTCTTCCGCACGTTCTGGGCCACCTACAAGGACTACGAGCGCACGATCGGCACCACGCTCTACTCGCAGGTGCAGGCCCATATCTTCAACAAGGACGTGCACAAGTTCGATAGCTGCCTCGAGGCGGCCCTGTTCGGCCCCAACGTCCCACCGGGCGTCTACCGGCAGTTGCTCGCCGACGTCCACGCGAACCTGCCCACGCTGCACCGCTACCTCAAGCTCCGCCAGCGCATGATGGGCGTGGACACGCTGCGCTACGAGGACCTCTACGCGCCGGTCGTGAAGAAGGTGGAGATGAAGTTCACGCCCGAGCAGGCCATGGACCTCACGCTCAAAGCGGTCGCGACGCTCGGGAACGACTACGTCGCGACGCTGCGCCGGGGCTTCGACAGCCGCTGGGTGGACTTCGTGCCCACAACCGGCAAGCGCTCGGGCGCCTACAGCACGGGCGCCTACGGCGTGCATCCCTACCAGCTCCAGAACTTCACCGGGCTCTACGACGAGGTCTCGACGCTGGCGCACGAGTCGGGCCATTCGATGCACACCTGGCTCTCGGACCAGCACCAGCCTTACGTCACCCACGACTATGTGACGTTCGTCGCCGAGGTCGCGTCCACCCTCAACGAGAACCTGCTGCTCCACCACATGCTGGGGCGGACCCGGGACCGCGACACGCGCCTGTTCCTGCTCGGCAGCTATCTCGAGGGCATGCGCACCACGCTGTTCCGCCAGACCATGTTCGCGGAGTTCGAGCTGAAGATCCACGAGCTGGCCGAGCACGGCGAGTCGCTCACCGGCGAGAACCTGTCGGCGCTCTACCTGGACCTGCTCAAGCAGTACTACGGAGACGCGCAGGGCGTGTGCCGGATCGCCGACCTCTACGGCGTCGAGTGGACGTACATCCCGCACTTCTACTACAACTTCTACGTCTACCAGTACGCCACCAGCATCGTGGCCTCGACCTCGATCGCGAAGGGCATCCGCACCGAGGCCGAAACGAAGAAGCCCACCACCCGGGCGCGCGACGCCTTCCTGGCGATGCTGTCCTCGGGTTCGTCCACGTACCCGATCGACCTGCTCAAGGCCGCGGGCGTGGACATGACGACCTCCGCGCCATTCACCGCCGCGATCCAGGAGATGAACGGCATCATGGACGAGATGGAGAAGCTGCTGAAGCAGTAGGCGCGGCGGGCGGGCCGCTCGAGCCAGGCGCGTGGCGCGCTCCGGATGCGCCCCGCGTTCCCTTCCCGGCGCCTCCGCCATCCCGCATTCCTTGACGGCTTCCGCAGCGCGCGCCGGTTCGCTTCAGGCATTCGCCCCGGAGCGGGGCCGGCGCGCAGCGTCCACGGCCGGCCTTCGCCCGGACGCGACGCGCGATGGGATCGGCGGACGCCTGCCGCTCCGCGGCGCGGAACGCCGGGCGGCCATGCCGCGGTGGCACGGCACGAATTGCCTTGCCGCGCGCGCGCGAGCGGAGGACACTGCCCCCAGACCTCGCGCGGGCTTTCGCGATCGCAGGCGCCAGGACGATCCTCGGACGGGCGCGCCTCCCTCGTCCGGCCCTGAGACGGTGCCCGCGTGTCGGAGCGAAGTCCTGTCCCTCAGGCCCGTCGGGACTCCCGCTCCTGCCCTTCCCCTCGGGCCCGAGGAGGACAGGAAGATGCGCTCATTGCGTCTCCTGCTTGCTGTCGTCTTCTGCGCCTGCGCCGTTCCGCTCCTCGCCTTCTTCCCCCACACCGCCGCTGCGGTCGTGACGGAGATGAACCTCACGCTGGAGACGGGACCGCAGCCGATGTTCGGCGCCACGGCGACCAATGCTGTCCCGGGGAACTGCTCGGTCTGGCACGAGCTGTACCCGAACTACTGCGCACCGCACCACCAGACCAACTACGAGGACAACGGTGACGGCGTGGTCTCGGTGTGCGATTTCATCTACCTCGACGGGGTCTGCTTCCACATCGACTGGGTGGGCCCCACCTACTACATGACCCGCCTCACGCCGGCGCCGCAGGTGCAGGGCGCCGCGGAACCGGTGACGACCAACTCGGGCGAGGACCCCGTGTGCGAGATGTGGCACTGGGTCTGGCCGAACTACTGCGACGAGTTCCACGTGGATAGCTGGTACGACAACGGCAACCACATCCTCGACCCGTGCGACGAGATCGACCATGTGCTCCAGACCGGCGTCACCGAGGTCTGGCACATCGACCGGATCGCCCTGAACATCAAGGTGTCGCTGGGTCCGACCGAGTCGCGGCCGAGCACCTGGGGCCGGCTGAAGACGCTGTACCGGTAGGGAGAAGTCCAGAGGGAGGCGCGCGGCGCCCGCCCGGAGCGATCCGGGCGGGCGTCTCCTCTCACTCGCGACAGGTCTTCACGACCTCGAGGCCGGCGTCGCGCCAGCCCATCGTGCCGTCGCGGAACCACAGCAGGTTGCGGAACCCGTGGTGCGCGGCGATGGTGGCGCCGTTGCGGCTGCGCACGCAGCCGGGCCCGTAGCAGTAGAGGATCATCGGGATGCTGGCGCGGTCCGCGTCCGGCCAGTGCGCGCGCAGCGTGTCCTCCAGCGCCCGATCGAACTCGAGCGAGGGCATCCACAGCGCGCCGGGCAGGTGGCCGATGTCGTAGTCCGGCTGCCCGCGCAGGTCGAGGAGGATGACGCCGCGCGGCGGCGCGGCGTCCGCGGGGGCGCCGAGCAGGCGCGCCACCTCCCGCGCGTCCACGACGCGCACCCGCGGGGCCTCGGCGTACCGCTCCCAACCCGCGAACCCCTCCGGGTAGCAGCGCACCCGCGCGATACCGGCCAGCCGTGCCGCCAGGTAGGGATGCACCGGCGCCCCGTCGGCCGCCAGATCGCCGCACACGATGAACTCGTCGTCGAGGTTGACGTGGTCGTTCTCGCGCGGGCCGAAGGTCTCGAACACCGCCCGCGCGCGCAGGCTGTCGAGCAGCGTGCCGTCCCCCCGCACCAGCCGCTCGAGCGGGAACGGCAGGCTGTGCGGGATGTGCCCCGCGGCCCACGCCTCGGGCGAGCGCCAGTCCATCACAGTGTGGCCGACAGTGCCGAAGCTCTCCATCACGTAGTGGAATCCGGCGAGGCGCGTGGTGTCGGGCGCCAGCTCGAAGCGCGCCGGCCGTGCCGCGCGCGCCCCGCGCTCGACCGGGCGGCGCGCCGCCTGCCACGCCTCGAAACCTCCGTCGAGCACGCGCGCGTCGCGGTGCCCGGCGAGCTCGAGCAGCCAGTAGAGCCGGCCCGCGGCCGCGGGTCCGTCGCGGTCGCCGTAGCAGACCACGGTGCCGCGACCGGGCACGCCGGCGGCGGCGAACCGGGCGCCTAGTGAGCGCGGGTCGGGCGCGAGCGCCGCGGCGTCCAGGTGGAGCGCGCCCGGGACGTGCCCGCTGCGGAAGCGCTCGAGCGGCCGCGCATCCACCACGCACACGCCGCGCGAGCCGAGGTTCCGCCCCAGCCACTGCGCGGACACCAGCGCCTGCGGGTAGACCGGACGCTTCGTCTCGCGGCGCTCCCACGGCGGGATGGAGCCGGAGGCCGCGCCCACCAGCGACACGGCGAGCAGAAGCCCCGCCGGCAGCAGGTGCAGGTGCCAGGCGATGCGCGGGCGCGGCGTGCGGTCGAGGACCAGCGATGGTGTCATGGGCCTTCCCGGGTGGGCCGGCTCCGGGGCGGCCGGCCGCACCGGCGGGAGACTACACCCGCCGCGAGCCTCCCGTCAGCGGCCCGGGAGGTGGACCCGTCCGCTCGCGCAGCGCCTCCCGCGCCGCGCGCTCCTCGGCCGCCCAGCGGGCGCGCGTGGCCCGCGCACGCGCACGCCGGCGCAGCCCGGCGAACAGGGCCAGGAAGGTGATGCCGATCCACAGCGGGCTCGAGGTCATGAGGACGGCGAGCCAGCGGTAGCGCGCGAGGCTGCGCGCGCGCCACGCCGCCTCAGCGGCGGCGAGCGGCTCGCCACAGGCGGCCTGCCAGGCCGCCGCGAAGGGCCGGCCGCGCGCTTCGTACAGCACGGCACGGACGAAGCCGGGCCCATGGCGGCGGCCGCTCCACGCCACGAACCCGAACGCGGCGGCGTAGGCCATGCGCGCCTCGCCGGGCGACGCCTGGAACGACGCGTCGAGCGCATCGAACGCCGGCAGGTCGCTGGTGAGGAGCGACGACGAGAGCACCGCGATGTCCTGCAGGCTCCAGCGGCGCTCCTCCCCCATCGCCACGCCTTCCTCGAACCAGCGCGGCAGCCGGTCGCCCGCCGCGTCGTGGAGCAGCATGTGGGTCGCCTCGTGCGCCAGCACGGCCTCGACGGTGCCGTACGGGTACTGGCTCGCCGCCGCGAGGCGGATCGCCCCGACACGCCGCCCGGGGACGAGGAAGCCGGCCGCCCAGGGCGGCGCCGCAGCGTCGAGCGCGCGCAGCTCGGGATCGCGCGACGGCGCCGAGGGCACGAGCAGGATACGGAAGGGCGCCGCGTAGCGCGCGCCGAGGTCGGCCTCGAGCTGCGGGAGGATGCCGCGCGCCTTGAGGGCGAGCGCCCGCAGCGCGCGCCCCGAACCGGCCGGGGCCTCGAGCACGCACGGGCCGACGCGCTCGCGCAGCGGAAGCCCCGCGGCGGAACTCGCCAGCGCCGCGCACAGCGCGAGCGCCGGCAGGAACGCCCGCCTCACGGCCCCCCGCCCGGGTCGTGATGCCGCCCCACCATCTCCCAGTGGATGCGCCCCC
>CAYHRW010000098.1:0-8892 GCA_964359105.1 uncultured bacterium | reverse complement strand
TGCCGCGGAAGAAGTCGTTCGAGAGCAGCGCGTCGCGGCGCACGCCGTGGCGCCACAGCTCGCCGGCGTCGAGCGCGCCCGACCAGCCCGGGACCCTGTCGCGCACGATCGGGCCCACGCTCACCGTGGGCACGACGACCTGCGCCCACGGGCGCCCTTGCAGCCACGCGCCCGCGCCCTTCATCACCTTCGCGACCATGCCGGGCTTGACGCCGACCTCGTCGAACACCTCCTGCGGCGCGCCCACGCCGCAGCCCGGCACGCCGCTCTGCACCACCAGCGCCATGCGCCGCCCGCCGTTGAGCGAGCCGTAGACCATCAGCTCGTTCTCGCCCCACAGCTCGAACGGCACGCGCTGCACGATCCCGGCGGCCGGTGCGGCGCGGCCGGGGCGGCGCAGCTCGAGCCGGAGCGCCTTGAAGTCGAGCGTGGGGCTGAAGCGCCGGAGCAGGTTGAGGCCGATCACGCCCGCGACCGGCTCGGACACGGGGTTCACCTCGAGGCTCCAGCGGTGGAGCGACAGCACGCCCGCGGGCACGCGCTCCACGCGGAAGCCGCCGAGGTCGAGCCGGGACACCAGCGCGTTCTTCACCGCCATGTGCGAGCCGCTCCAGAACGTGGTGGTCTGCTCCGGGAACACCGTCACCTTGCAACGCCGCGCCGCGGAGTTGTCGAGCAGGAGATCGCCGGCGCCGGTGTCCACCGCCATGAGCACGCTCTGGCCGTTCAGCTTCACGCGCACCAGCGGGATGGGATAGCTGCGGACGAAGAAGAGCTTCGCCTCCTCGGGCCCGGCGGTGATGGCGTACGGCCCGTCGCCCTCGGCGAGCAGCCGCAGCAGCGGCGCGCGCCCGGGCTGGCCGGCCTCCTCGGCCAGCTCGGCGGCCCCCGCGTACTGCCCGCGCCGGAGCCTCAGCGCGTACAGGTCGAGCCGCGCCTCGTGGTCGGTCTTCGCCGCGATCGCGAGCAGGCTCTCGGCGCGCGCCCGGTCGTCGCGGAACAGCGCCAGCTTGCCGAGCCCGGCCGCCGCCGCCTCGTCGCCGGGCGACAGCGCGAGCACGCGCTCGAACAGGCCCTGCGCGTCGGCGAAGCGCCCGAGCCTCAGCAGCGCCACCGCCAGCGTGTCGAGCCGCGCCGCGGTCGGCGGCTGCCCCACCGTGTCGCGCGCCGCGCTGCGCAGCTCCACGAGCGCGTCGCGGTAGCCGGGGTCGGGCTGCATCCAGTCGGCGAGCGCGGCGCCGGCGAGCAGCGCGGCGAGGGCGAGCGCGCCGGCGGCGAGGCGGCGGGAGCGCATCACGCCCCCAGGAACCGGCGGGCGATGCGCAGCATCACCTCGGTGCCGATCTCGAGGCAGCCCTCGTCCACGTCGAAGCGCGGGTGATGGTGCTCGTGCACCAGCCCCTTCGACTCGTTGCGCGAGCCGACGGCGATGAAGCAGCCCGGCACGCGCGCGAGGAACGCCGAGAAGTCCTCGCCGCCCATGGTGCGGATGTCGGTGACCACGTTCTGCTCGCCCACCACCTCGGCGGCCGCGGCGCGCGCCAGCTCGGCCATCGCCGGGTCGTTCGCGGTGGGCCGGTTGTGGCGCCGGTACTCCACCTCGGCGGCGCAGCCGAGGGCGCCGGCCACGCCGTGCACGATCTTCTCGAAGCGCTCGGGGAGCTGCTTCCACAGCCCGGTGTCGAACACGCGCACCGTGCCGTTCATCCACGCGCTGCCCGGGATGATGTTGAACGCGGTGCCGGCCCTGACCTGGGTGACGCTGACCACCACCTCGAGCAGCGGGTCGGCGCCGCGGCTGGCGATGGTCTGGAGCGCGGTGATGACGTGCGCCAGGCACACCACCGGGTCCACGCCCTGGTGCGGCGTGGCCGCGTGCGCGCCCACGCCGCGCACCGTCACGGTGAACTCGTCCACCGCCGCCATCCACGGGCCGGTCGTGACTCCCACCTTGCCGAGGTCGAGGTCCTGCCACACGTGCAGCCCGAACGCCGCGTCGGGCCGCGGGCTCTCCAGCGCGCCGTCCGCGATCATCGCCTCGGCGCCGCCACCCCGCTCCTCGGCCGGCTGGAAGCACAGCCTGACCGCGCCGGGGAGCGATGAGGCTTCGCGCTGGAGCTGCTTCGAGACGCCGAGCAGGATCGAGGTGTGGCAGTCGTGTCCGCACGCGTGCATCTTGCCCTCGACGCGCGAGCGGTAGGGGACCTCGTTCTCCTCCTGGATCGGGAGTGCGTCCATGTCGGCCCGCAGCAGCACGGTCTTCCCCGGCCGCCCGCCGCCGATGGTCGCGATCACGCCGGTCCTGCCGACGCCGGTGCGCGGCTCGAGCCCGAGCGCGCGCAGCCGCTCGGCCACCAGCGCAGCGGTGCGCACCTCCTCGAACGCGGTCTCGGGGTGGGCGTGCAGGTCGCGGCGGACCTCGGCGAGTTCCTGGATCTCGGCGGCGCTCAGGCTGCGGGTGGCGGTGTGCATGCGCGTCCTTCCTGCGGAGCTCGGACCCGGGCGAGGCGGCGAGCCCGCCGTCCCCGCGAAACCCGCGCATACTACCAGAGCCCGGGCCACCCACGAGGCGCCGCCCTCAGCGCGCGCCGTGGATGGCCCGGGCTCATGCGAGCGGGCCGGGGAAGTTCCCCCCGGCCCGTCGTATCGGTGACGCCCTACTGCCTGCTGGAGGTGTCGGGCTGCACGGGCGCCCTGAGGCTGTCGGGCACCGTCTCGCCTTCCTTGAGCAGGCGGCGATGCTCGATCTCCTTCTTGAGCACGTCCTTGTTGAGCACCACGAACTCGACGCGGCGGTTCTTCGCCATCCCTTCGGGCGTGGTGTTCGGCGCGATCGGCCGGTCCTCGCCGTAGCCCTGCACGCTGAACTGCTCGGGCTTCAGGTCGGGGAACTTCTTCGCCAGGTACTCGAGCACCGCCTGCGCGCGCGCTTCGGAGAGCGTGCGGTTGGCCGCCGCGCTGCCGCGCGCATCGGTGTGGCCGCCGATCTCGATGCGGAGCTGCGGCCAGCGCTGCAGCACGATGCCCACGACGTCGAGCGTGGAGTCGGCCCCGGGCAGGAGGTCGGCCTTGCCGGTCTCGAAGTTCACGTCCTGGAGGCGGATCTTCCCGGTGTCGAGCAGCTCGGTCTCCTTCTCGATCACCTCGATCGGGCAGCCGTTCACGTCCACCTCGAGGCCCTTCGGGGTGTCGGCGCACTGGTCGAGCCCGTCGCACACGCCGTCGCCGTCCGAGTCCACCGGGCAGCCCCTCTCGTCCACCTTGCAGCCCTTCGGCGTGCCCTCGCACTGGTCGAGCCCGTCGAAGACGGCGTCGCCGTCCGAGTCCAACGGGCAGCCCGTCGGGTCCACCTTCGCGCCCCTCGGCGTGTCGGCGCACTGGTCGAGCCCGTCGCACACGCCGTCGCCGTCGGAGTCCACCGGGCAGCCCTTCGCGTCCACCTTGCAGCCCTTCGGTGTGCCTTCGCACTGGTCGAGGCCGTCGAAGACAGCGTCGCTGTCCGAGTCGATCGGGCAGCCCTTCGCGTCCACCCGCGCGCCCTTCGGCGTGTCGGCGCACACGTCGCGGCTGTCGGGGACCCCGTCGTCGTCGGTATCGCGCGCCTTTGCGCCGAGCGCGAGCACCAGCCCGCCGCCCAGCGTGATGTGGCTCGCGTCCGGGTTGCCCGGCGCGTCCTTCGGGAGCCAACGCGAGTTGCGCGCCTCGAGCCGCAGGCCGACCGCGTCGGTGAGCCACAGCCTGATCCCGGCCCCGAAGTCCAGCAGGCCCTGGTCCATCGTGGTGCGGCCGTTCGAGGCGATCGAGGGCACGGTGGCGTCGAAGCGCCCGCCGCCCATGCCGACGAACACGAACGGCCCGCCCATGCGACCCGCCCACGGGCTCACCACGATGTTGCCGGTGAGATGCGCGAACGAGGAGTTGGCGCCGTCCGGGATGTCGTCGGTGGTGGGCACCACGCCGCCGGCCAGCTCGAACGCGAGCAGCGAGCCGCGCTGGTAGCCGAGCCGCACGCCGAACTGGGGGTTGTCCTTCAGCGGGACGGCCTGCGGGAAGCGGAAGTCGCCGTCGAACAGCGTGTAGCCCGCGAACGGGCTGAGATAGACGTAACGCCCGACGGGATCCGCCTGGGCCGCGGGCGCCGCGAGCAAGGCGGCGAGGGTCAGCACGGCGGGCCATGAACGCGCACGCATTGAGCTCTCCTTGCAGGGGTCGCAACCGGAGCACGGAAAGGTCCGCGTCCGGGGCCACATAAACCCCGGGACGATACCCACCGGGCTCGGCCGTGGCAAGCCGCATCGCGCGGTCCGCAGTGCGCGAGCAGCCGCGTCAGAACGTCGCCTGGAGCTGCACGAACCCCTTGTCGTGGTAGCGCAGCGCCACCGGGTAGGACTCGGGATCCAGCTCGATACCCTCGACGGCCGCCACGCTCACACGGCCGAAGCGCGCGACGAGCCCGACGTAGGCGCGCGACTCGTTGCGCGTGCCGTAGCTGAACCGGCCGGTGTCCCCGCGCTTCGACACCGTGATGCGGTCGTAGAGCCCGCCGAGGCGCGCGGTGGCCCGCGGACCGATCGCCCAGCGGACCTCGGCCTGCAGCGTGCGGTCCACGGCGTCGAAGCCCGCGGCCGCGCGCGGCGGCCGGTAGCCCTGGGCGCGCGCCGCGTAGAGATACCGCAGCTCGGCGGAGAGGCGTGGCAGGAACGCGCGCCGCGCGCTCGCCTCTGCGATCCACTGGCGGCGGAAGTCGCGCGCGTCGCCGTCCGCGGAGCCCACCGCCTGGTCGGTGCTCGCGGCCTGCCGGTTCGAGCCCGCCGCGCTCCAGGTGACGCCGACCAGCTCCATCTCGAAGGAAGCCGCGGCCCACGTGCCCCACAGCGTCCGCACGCGGTCGGAAGCGGGGGCCACGTTCGCGAGCAGCTGGCGCGAGGGCGTCAGGTACCTGCCTTCGACCTCGGCGCGCCAGCGCGGCCGACGCACCGCTGCGCGCAGCGCCGGCTCCCACGGGTGGCGCGTGTAGGGCTCGGAGTTCTGGCCCACGCGGCTCTGCCGGAACGCCCAGAAGTTGTTGAACAGGTCCTCGAACGTGAACACCGCCCGCACGTCCCAGGCCGTGGAATCGGCGCCGGCCTCCCACATCAGCGCGAAGTCCTGGCGGGCCTTGTCGGCGAGCGGGCGGAACAGCGCGCCCACCGTGCCGGCACGCGTCGGGAAGCGGAACGTGAAGTCCACCTTCTCGTAGGAGTTGACGTCGCTCTCCGACTGCCGGAGGTCGAGGCCGAAGCGCGCGCGCCGCCCCATCGTGGTCACCACCTTGAGATCCGTGTCGATGAACCAGTACCCGGAGGTGAGGCAGCCCTGCGAGCTGCGGATCGCCTGCGGCGCGCGCGTCCACTCCTCGCGCCACTCGCGCGGCGCTCGCGTGAGCAGGTGGTCCAACAGGCTCTCGTCGTCCTCCTCCTGGCTCTCGACGTCGAAGGTCGAGAACTCCTCGGTGACGCCGTGCGCGGGCGCGGGCAGCAACGCGGGCACCAGCAGCAGCGCGAGCCACGCCGCGAGCGCCGCGCCGGGAGGGGCGGGAGAAGACCGCGTCATCGCCTCAGCTCTCCGCCGCGCTCGCCGCGGCCGGCTCGACGCGCCGCACGAAGGCGCGCGCTCGCTCGGTGATGAGGGCGAACCGGCCGGCCGCGGCCAGCGCCGGGTCGGCGAGCGCGGCGCCGAGCCCCACACCCACGCAGCCCGCCTCGAGGAACGCGGCGACGTTCTCGAGCGTGGTGCCGCCGGCGGCGAGCATCGGGATGTCGGGGAGCGGGTCGCGGATCACCCGGATGTAGGAAGGCCCTCCGACCACCCCCACCGGGTAGACCTTCACGACGTGCGCGCCCGCATCGCGCGCCGCCACGATTTCGCTGGTCGTGTAGGCGCCCGGGCAGAACATCACGCCCGCGGCGCGCGCCTCGGCCGCCACCTCGTGCGAGAGGTTGGGCGCGATGATGAACGCCGCGCCCGCGTCGAGCGCCGAGCGCGCCTGCGCCGCGGTGAGCACCGTGCCGGCGCCCACCGTGAGGCCCGGGTCGGACGCCAGCTCGGCGATGACGCGCGGCGCGTCCGGCACGGTGAAGGTGACCTCGACGATCGGGATGCCGCCGGCGGCCACCGCGCGCGCGGCGCCGAGCGCGGCCTCGTGGCTCACGGCGCGGATCGCCGCGACGAGCCGGCGCTCGCGCAGCCTGGTAAGAGCGAAGGGTTCCATGGGTGCGGGCTTCCTCCGTTGTCCACCGCCTGCGCGCGCCCTGCCGCCGCGCGCCCGGAGGCGCGCCAGCGCGGGGCGCTGCTGTCCGGCGGCCCATTGTGGCATAGTCCGGCTCCGCGATGAATGCGAAGACCTCCGCCCGCTGGTACGCCCGCCGCCCGCTGTGGGTGGCGCTGGCCGTCGTCGTCCTGCTGGTCGCCGCGGCGTGGGTGGCGCTCCTCGTCGCCTTCCCGCCCGAACGCCAGCGCGCGATCCTGCGCGAGCAGCTCTCGCGCTCGCTCAGGCGCGAGGCGCGCTTCGAGGACGTCTCGGTCTCCCTGTGGCCGCCGGTGCGGCTCGGCGCCACGCAGCTCGAGCTGGCGGAACCGGGCGGGTTCGCCGAGGGCGTGGCACTCAAGGTCGCTTCGCTCCACCTCGACCTCGATGTCTGGCAGCTGTTGCGGCGCCGGCTCGTGGTGCGGCGGCTGGCACTGGTGCAGCCTGTGCTGCACCTGGTGCTGCGCGGCGACGGCGGCACCAACTTCGACAGCCTCGCCACCTCCGGCCCGGCGCCGAGCGGGGCTCCCATGGACCTCGAGATGAGCGACCTCTCGGTGCGGGACGGCGAGGTGCTGATGGACGATCTGCGCGCCGGCCGGCGCACCTTCTTCGGCCTCGACACGCGACTCGGCTTCTCGGCCGCGGGCGGCGCGCGCATCGCCACGCGCGGGCGCACCGAGCTCTCGCGCCTCGCCATGGGCCCGCTCTCGGCGCGGCGGCTCGCGGACCTGAACCAGGGCCTCGCCAAGCTCACCTGGGTGGTGGAGCACGACGGGAGCTTCGACGCGGAGCGCAAGCTCCTCACGCTGGCGAAGCTCTCGCTCGCGTTCGGGCGCGCGCGGCTCGGCGTGTCGGGGACCGTGCTCGAGCCCGGGCCCAGGCCCACGCTCGACCTGCGCGTGAAAGGCGAGCGCGTGGACCTCGGCGACCTGCTGTCCTACCTCGCTGCGGCCGACGCGCAGGCGCTCCACGGCATCAGCGGCTCGGGCCGGCTCGAGTTCGACCTTCATGTCACGGGGCGCGCTGGTCCTGGAGCGATCCCATCGCTCGAGGGTCGGCTCGCGGTGAGCGACGGCGCGTTCCGCTATCCGAAGGCGCCCGCCGGGGTCGAGGGGCTCGCGTTCGCCGCGCAGCTCGCGCCCGACCGGCTCGCCATCGGAGATCTGCGCGCGCGGGTCGCCGGCCAGCCGCTGCGCGCGCAGCTCGAGGTCCAGCGCTTCGCCGACCCGCAGGTGCGCTTCGCCGTGCAGGGCGCGGTGGACCTCGCCGCGGTCGCGCCCCTGTTCGCGCCGAAGGACACGAAGCTCGCCGGTCGCGCCGAGCTCAACCTGCGCGGGAGCGGGCGCGCGAAGGACCCCGGGAGCATCGTGCTCGAGGGCCGCGCGCAGCTCGAAGGCGTGAGCGTGGAGACGCCCGCGCTGCCGAAGAAGGTCGAGGGCATCGCGGCCGCCATCGAGTTCTCCCAGGCGCACGCTTCGGTGCGCGGCTTCAGCGCCCGCGCCGGGCAGTCCTCGTTCCGGATGAACGCGGGCGTCGCGCGCCCGCTCGCGCTCATGGCGAAGCCCGGCAAGGCGCCGCCCGCCGGGCTCGAGTTCAGCCTGACGTCGCCGTACCTCGACCTCGCCGAGCTGGTGCCGCCCGGGCCCGGCGGACCCATCGCGCTCAACGCCAGGGGCGGCGGACGCATCGCGATCGCGCGGCTGAAGAACGACAAGCTCGATGTCTCGGACCTCGCGGCGAGCGTCGCGGTCGAGCCCGGGACGATCGCGCTCCCCTCGTTCTCGCTCGCCGGATACGGCGGCCGCATCACGGGCAGCGCGCGGCTCGGCTTCGCGGATCCCGCCAGCCCGAGCTTCGCGGTGAAGGGCCGCGCCGACAGCGTGCAGGCCGACGCATTCCTCTCGGCGTGGAGCCCGGCGAAGGGGATCCTGAACGGCACGGTGAGCACCGACTTCGACTTCGCCGGCGAAGGCACCGCCCCCGCGCAGGTCAAGCGAACGCTCACGGCGGTCGGGCTCGCGTCGCTCAGCGACGGCCGCCTCGGCGGCCCGGTGCTCGCCGCGATCGCGCAGGTCGCCGGGGTGCCGCAGTTCGCCGAGCTGCGCTTCCGCGACCTCAAGCTGCCGTTCCGGGTCGAGAGCGGTCACGTGGTCACCGACTCGGTGCGGATCGGCAGCCACAATGGCGACTGGCTGGTGTCGGGCCGCGTCGGCTTCGACGGCGCCCTCGACTACGCGGTGAGCGTCACCGTCCCGCCCGAGGTCGCGGCGAAGCTCGGGAGCAAGGCGGCGCTCGCCGCCGGCGTGCTCGGCGACGAGCGGGGGCGCCTGCTCCTCGACCTCAGGGTGGGCGGGACCGCGAAGGCCCCGCGCGTGAGCCTCGACACCCCGGCGATGCGCGCGCGGCTTGCCGGCCGCGCCTCGAGCCTGCTGGCCGAGCAGCGCGCGAAGCTCAGGGACGAGCTGCTGCGCGCCAGCCTGGCGGTGCGCGATTCGAGCGGGAAGGTCGTGGCGCCGGTGGACACGAAGCAGCTCGGCAGGGACCTCGAGAAGCAGGGCCGCGAGCTGCTGCAGGGCCTGTTCGGGAAGAAGAGGTCCGCGCCG
>CAYHRW010000097.1:0-9201 GCA_964359105.1 uncultured bacterium | reverse complement strand
GCGCGTAGATCCGCGCCGCGCGAGAGGCATCGCATGGAGCGTGAAGTCCTCGAGTTCGACGTGCAGTTCGTGGGCGCAGGCCCGGCGGGCCTCGCCGGCGCCATCCATCTCGCGAATCTGATCGAGAAGCACGACGGTGCGGTCGCCACGGGCGGCGCGGGCCAGCCGCTCGGCGAGGTCGCCATCGCGGTGCTCGAGAAGGGAAAGCACGTGGGCGCGCACGGCATCTCGGGCGCGGTCATGGACCCGCGCGGCATCGCCGAGCTGATGCCCGACTGGCGCGAGCGCGGCTGCCCCGTCGCGAGCGAAGTCACGAAGGACGACGTCTACTTCCTCACGGAGCGCGGACGGTTCCGGCTGCCGTTCGCGCCACCCATGCTCGCGAACCACGGCAACGTCGTCCTCTCGCTGGGTGAGCTGGTCGCCTGGATGGCGGGGATCGCCGAGGAGAAGGGCGTGCTGGTTGTGTCCGAGACGCCGGCCGCGAGCGCGCTCCTCGAGGACGGCCGCGTGGCGGGCGTGCGCACCGGCGACAAGGGTGTGGACAAGAGCGGCGGGAAGAAGCACACCTACCAGCCGGGCGCCGACTGCCGCGCGAAGGCCACCGTGCTGTGCGAGGGCCCGCGCGGCACGCTCGCCCGGGCGCTCGAGCAGCAGCTCGGCCTGACCGCGGGCAAGAACCCGCAGGTCTATGCGACCGGCGTGAAGGAGATCTGGGAGATGCCCGCGGGGCGCGCCGAGAAGGGGCGCGTCGTCCACACCATGGGATTCCCGCTCCCGGGCGAGACCTTCGGCGGCGGGTTCCTCTACGGCATGGACGATTCGCGCTGGGCGGTCGGCTTCGTGACCGGGCTCGACTACCGCGATCCCACCACCGACCCGCACGCGAACCTGCAGCGCTTCAAGACCCACCCGCTGGTGCGCGCGCTGCTCGAGGGCGGCAAGCCCGTCGCCTACGGCGCCAAGGCCATCCCCGAGGGCGGCTACTGGGCGATGCCGCAGCTCGCGGCCGACGGGCTGCTGCTGTGCGGCGACTCGGGCGGGTTCCTGAACGGCGCGCGACTGAAGGGCATCCACCTCGCGATCAAGTCGGGCATGCTCGCCGCCGAGACGCTGTTCGAGTGCCTCATCGCCGGCGACTTCTCGAAGGAGCGGCTGGCCGGCTACGAGAAACGCGTGCAGGAGTCCTGGGCCATCGCCGAGCTGAAGCAGGTCCGCAACTTCCACCAGGGTTTCGAGGGCGGGCTCCTCGCCGGGATGATGCACACCGGATTCCAGATGGTGCTCGGCGGACGCGACCTGTTCGGCGACCGGCTCCACAGCCGGCCCGGGCACGAGCGCATGCGGAAGCTGCACGACGCGCATCCGAACGGCAAGCCGGCGCCGCCGAAGGCCGACGGCACGCTCACCTTCGACAAGCTCGCCGACGTCTACCTCTCGGGGACGAAGCACGACGAGAACGAGCCCGTGCACCTGCAGGTGGCCGACACGAACGTCTGCGCCACCAGGTGCCGCGAGGAGTACGGCAACCCCTGCCAGCACTTCTGCCCGGCGAACGTCTACGAGATGGTGCCCGCCGATGGCGGCGGGCTCAAGCTCCAGATCAACGCGTCCAACTGCGTGCACTGCAAGACCTGCGACATCGCCGACCCGTACCAGATCATCACCTGGGTCACGCCCGAAGGCGGCGGCGGGCCGGATTACAAGAGGTTGTAGCGAACCTCGTCCTGACCACGGGGGTAGTAGGACCATGCGCAATCGCGGACCGATCCTCGCGGCGACTCTGGCGCTCGCCGCCCTGCAGCTCTCCTGCGCCGCGGGCGTCGGCCTGACGCCCCTGCAGCAGTCCGAGCCCGCGGCCCGCGCCGGGCTGCGGCCCGAGTACCGGCTGTTCTACGACGCGCTCGGGGACTACGGCGACTGGATCCTCATCGAGCCGTACGGCTACGTGTTCCGCCCCGTGGTGAACCCTCTCGTGTTCCGTCCGTACCAGGACGGCTTCTGGGTGCCCAGCGACGTGTACGGCTGGGTGTGGATCTCGGCCGAGCCGTTCGGCTGGGCCACCTACCACTACGGCCAGTGGCTCTTCGACCGCTTCCAGGGCTGGGTGTGGATCCCGGGCATCGAGTGGGCGCCGGCGTGGGTGTCGTGGGAGTACACCGACGACTACATCGGCTGGGCGCCGCGCCTGGCGCCCGGCTCCGCGCCGGGCGCGATCCCGGGCGGCCCGTTCGTGTGGGTGCCGCTCGGCGAGCTGCCGGCCACCGATCTCAGGACCCGCGTGCGCACCGCGCCCCAGCTGGCCGACCGGCTCGGCGCGCCGAAGCCGATCGAGAACCTCGCCGAGCACGACGGCGTGAGGTTCAACCGCGGGCCCGAGCTGGAGCTGGTCGAGCGCGCCTCGGGACCGCTCACGAAGGTGAGGATCGAGGACGTGGTGACTCCCACCCCGCCCGGGCTGCGCGGGCCGCGCGAGCGCGCGCCCGGCATCGGTGCGAGGGAACCGGCGAAGCCGCCCGACCTGATCGAGCAAACTCGCAAGGCGGCCGAAGAAGCCGCGCGCGAGGCCCGCGCGATCGCCGCGAGGAAGGGTCCGGCGCCCGCGACGCTGCCCGTCGTCCGCCCGATGTTCCAGGCGCCGCCGAAGCCCGCCCCGAGGCGCGAGCCGCCGGCCGGCAAGGCCGCTCCGGCCGACACCACGAAGTAGCCGGGACAGGCCGCGGCGCATGACGCCGGCCGAACTCATCCGGGCGAAAGCCCTCGAACTGGGCTTCGACGCGGCCGGCATCGCCGCGGTCGAGCCGCTCGAGGCGGTCGCGCGCTTCGAGGCCTGGCTCACCCTCGGCCGCCACTGCCGCATGTCCTGGCTCGCGAGCGAGCGCAACCGCGCGCGCCGCGCCGATCCCGCGCGCATCCTCGCGGGCGTGCGCTCGGTGGTGTGCGTGGCGCTGTGCCACGAGCCGGCGCGTGACCAGGCGCGCGACGCGCGCCTCGGACGCCTCGCCCGCTACGCCGGCAGCGAGGACTACCACCGCGTGATGCACGAACGGCTCGGCGCGCTCCAGGGCTTCGTCGAGAGCGAGGCGCTGCCGGGCGCGCGCGCGCTGTGGTACTCGGACACCGGGGCGATCCTCGAGCGGGCGTGGGCGGAGCGTGCCGGACTCGGCTGGATCGGCAAGCACGCGGGACTGCTCGCGCAAGAGCGCGGCTCGTACTTCCTGCTCGGCGAGGTGCTGGTGGATCGAGCGCTCGAGCCCGACCCGACGACCACCCACGAGCACTGCGGCACGTGCGCGCGCTGCCTCGACGCCTGCCCGACCGGCGCCATCGTCGCCCCGTACCAGGTGGACGCGCGCCGGTGCATCTCCTACCTCACCATCGAGCACCGCGGCCCGATCCCGGTCGAGCTGCGCCCGCTCGTCGGGGACTGGGTGTTCGGCTGCGACGTGTGCCAGGAGGTGTGCCCGTGGAACCGCTTCGCCCCGCCGGCACGCGAGGCCCGGCTCCGCGCGCGCGCGCTCGAAGGCTGGACGCTCGAGCGGTTCCTGTCGCTCGACGAGACCGGCTTCCGCGCGCTGTTCGCCGGGAGCCCGATCCGCCGGGCGGGGCGCGACGGGTTCCTGCGCAACGTGTGCGTGGCGCTCGGCAATCGGGGCGACCCGGCGTCAGTGCCGGCGCTGGCGACGGCGCTCGCCTCCGACCCCGACCCACTGGTGCGTTCGCATGCAGCGTGGGCGCTGGGCGAGATCGGGCGGAAGGGCGCGGAGCCCGCGGGGCCGGAGGTCCGCGCGGCGCTCGAGCGCGCCGCGGCCGCGGACGGGTCGCAGGAGGTGCGGATCGAAGCTCGCGGGGCGCACGAGCGAGCCGGCGCGGTGTAGGATTCGACGCATCCGCTCCCCATGTGAACCCCCCGAGGAGGATGCATGCCGCGACATCTCTCCCTCCCGCTCGCGCTGGCCGCGCTGCTGGCCGGCGCCGCCGCGTGGTGACGACCGCGACCGTCCAGCGGCGCGGTCCTAGCCAGGCGTGGACCAACGCCGGGGACGTGACCGCGGGCGAGACCTCGCTCACCGTGCCGCCTCCGCCCGCGCTCGTCCTGCACGGCGCGCGCCCCAACCCGGCGAAGGGCGAGCCTCACGGTGTGGCTCACGCTCCCCGGCTGGAGCACGGCCACGCTCGACCTGCTGGACCTCGCCGGCCGTCGCGTGCGCTCGGTTCCCGTGGGCGAGGGCCCCGGCACGCACGCCGTGGACCTCGGGTCCACGACCGCGCTCGAGCCCGGCGTTTACTTCCTGCTGGTCACGCAGGACGGCACGAGCCAGAGCGCGCGGGTCAGCGTGCTGAAGTGATCAGGAGAGCTTCGTCCCCTCCACCCAGCGCTCGCCGCCGCCCTCGTAGATCTCCTTCTTCCAGATGGGCGCGCTCCGCTTGAGCTCATCCATCGCCCAGCGGCAGGCGTCGAACGCGGGGCCGCGGTGCTCGGCCGCGACCACGACCGCGACGCTCGCCTCCGCGGGTGGCACCTCCCCGAGCCGGTGGACGATGCGGCAGACTGCGACGCCGAAGCGCTCGACCGCCTGGCGCTCGAGCGACTCCAGCGCCGGCAGCGCCATCGCGGGGTAGGCCTCGTAGGCGAGCCGCACCACCCTCCTCCCCTCGTGATGGTCGCGCGTGGTGCCCAGGAAGAGCGCGACCGCGCCGCAGTCGGGCCGCGCTGCCTCGGCGAGCAGCCGCGGCACATCGAGGGGCTCGCGCACCAGCTCAGCCACGCGCGCTCCGCGGCCTGCGGCGGGCCGAGGCGTCGCGCCCCGCGGCGCTCGCGCCCGCGCCGCCGCGCCGCCGCGCCGTCTTCAACTCGCGGCGCATGATGGGGCGCGTGGGCGAGCGGCGCGCCACCTCGTGGAAGCCGGCGGAGCGGAAGATGCTGGCGTGCCCGTGCCACAGCCACACGTCGGGCATGCGGTCCTTGCGCGGCTCGATCGGGTAGCCTTCCACCAGCGTGGCGCCCCGCTCCGCGGCGAACTCCACCGCGGCCTCGAGCAGCCGCTTCGTGAGCCCGCGCCCGCGGTGCCGGCGCGCGATGAAGAAGCAGGGCGCGGCCCACGCGCCGGGGGCTCCCGCGCCGGCGGGGCCGTCGAGCGCCTTCAGCACGCGCGAGCGCACGAGGCGCCCGTACTTCTCCCGCGGCGCGATGGCGCACCAGCCGGCGGGCTCGCCGTCCACGTAGGCGATGAGGCCGACCGACTCGCTCTTCGCCACCAGCCTGCGCATCAGGCGGCGGTTCCGGTCGCCGCGCAGGCGCGCGAAATCCGCGCTGGTCTGGCGTGGCCACATGCACCAGCACCCCGCGCAGGCGCCGCGCGGACCGAACAGCTTCACGAAGTCGTCCCAGCGCGCGAGCGTGAGCGGCCTGCAGACGATCTTCGATGCGGGCTTCGCAGCCATGCTCTCAGCCGCCGCTCACCGGCGGGAGCAGCGCCAGCTCCGCGCCAGGCGCGAGCGTATCGTCCGCGGGCGCGAGCCGGCCGTCCACCGCGACCGCCAGGTGCGGCCACAGCGGCTCGAGCGCGGGGTAGTCGCGCCGGAGCGCCGCGAGCGCCTCGCTCACGCCGCTCCCTTCCGGCAGCTCGAGCGTGACACTCGCGCGCCCGGCGCGCTCGCGCGCCTGGGCGAAGAACAGCACGGTGACGGTCATGGTTGGACGCTCCCTTCCAAGAGCCGCTATGCTCGCCCGGTGCGCGACGAGAATCAAGCACCGATGACGCCCGAGGGCACCGCACCGCCAGCCGCTCCCGAATCCGCTCCCCATCCCGCCGCGCTTCCTCCGGGCGGCCAGGGCGCGCCTCCGGGTCCTCCCGCGCACCGCGCCCGGCTGCTGCCGTGGCTCTGGATCCTCGCCACCGCCGGAGCCGGCGCGCTGTTCTTCGGCCAGCCCGAGACCGCGCTGCTGGTCGCCGTGGCGGGCCTGTTCGTGAGCGCGCAGGCCGCGGACCTCGACGAGCGCTGGGCGGGCGTGCACCGCCTGCTCGCGTGGGCCGTGCCCGCGGGCGCCGCGCTGGTCTTCGTCGCGCTCGCGCAGGTGCTCCTCACGAGCGATCTGGCGGCGCCGCTGAGGTCCGGGATCGGCGCGCTCGCCGCGCTGAGCGCCGCAGTCAGCCTGCTCGCGGGCTCACCGCGGGTGGCGGACGCGCTCGCGTGCTCCATCTTCCGCACCGGGGCGCCCGGCCACACGCTGCGGCTCGCGGCGCAGCTCGTGCTGGCGGGGCTCCTGCTGTGCGTTCCGGCGTGGTTCGCGCTGCGGCAGTCTCTCGACGCCATCCTCGAGAAGCCCGACGCGTTCATCACCCCGGGCGGGCTCGGCGGCGGGCTGCTCGGCTACGTCGTGCTCGCGTTCGCGGCGGTGGGCTTCCTGGTGCGGCGATCGTGGCCGGAGGCGCTCGAGCGCCTCGGCCTGCGCCGCTTCGCACGCGGGGACCTGATCGTGATCGTGGCCGGCGTCGCCGCGCTGTGGCTCTTCAACGGCGCCGCCGAGGGCCTCCAGAAGGTGCTGTTCCCTGCGCTGTGGAAGGCCGACCAGGCCTTCACCCGCGCGCTCGCGGAGCACATGAGCATGCCGCAGCTGGTGCTGCTGGGCCTGAGCGCCGGGATCGGCGAGGAGATCACGGTGCGCGGCGCGCTCCAGCCGAAGCTCGGCATCGTCACGAGCTCGCTGCTCTTCGCGGCCCTCCACGTGCAGTACTCGTGGTACGGGCTGGTCGTGATCTTCGCCCTCGGCCTGCTGCTGGGGACGATCCGCCGCCGCTCCGGCACCACCGTGGCGATGGCGGTGCACGCGCTCTACGACATCCTGGCGGTGACGACCGCGACGGGGAGCTAGGACAGCGTCTCCCCCGGCCTGAGCGCCACCACCTCGGCGGCCACCTTCTGCTTCTTCAGCTCCTCGCGCAGCTGGTCCGGCGTGCCGGTCAGGGCGGGGAACGTGCCGTAGTGCGCCGGCACGATCCACTTCGGCCTGAGCATGCGCGCCGCCACCGCAGCTTCGCGCGGCGACATCGTGAACAGGTCGCCGATCGGGAGCAGCGCGATGTCGGGGGCGTAGATCTCGCCGATCAACGCCATGTCGGCGTGCACTCCGGTGTCGCCAGCGTGGTAGATCCGCGTGCCGTCCTCGAGCGTCACGATGTAGCCGCACGCCTCGCCGCCGTAGATGACCTGGCCGCCGTCCTCGATGCCGCTCGAGTGCGTGGCGTGGACCATCGTGAACTTGAGGCCCGCCGCTTCC
Source organism: uncultured bacterium (assembly GCA_964359105.1). GTDB lineage: Bacteria > Eisenbacteria > RBG-16-71-46 > RBG-16-71-46 > RBG-16-71-46 > JACRPT01. The sequence continues at coordinate 1,919 of CAYHRW010000097.1, read as the reverse complement.
TGCGTGCCGCCCTTGTTCATGGGCGAGGTGCCGGGCACACCCTTCTTCGTCAGGAACAGGTGGATCTCGTAGTTGCAGACGATCACCGGCTTGAACTTCTTGCCGAGCGTGACCGCGTCGGACATGTGATCGCCGTGCCCGTGGCTGATGGTCATGACGTCGATCTTCTCGAACGCCTTGTGCTCCTTCGGGCAGGCGGGGTTGCCTTCCACCCACGGGTCCATGAGCACGACCTTCGCGCCGCGGCTGACGAGCTTGAACGAGTTGTGGCCCAGCCAGGTGAGCGCGAATCCTCGGTTGATGCTGGTCATGATCGCCTCGGGTGGCACGGGAGCGCGGGGCGCGCCCGTGCGCGATGTCGGACCGCCTCCGTCAGCGGACCGCGGCAGCCTCCGCGCCGCTCAGTTCTTCGAGCCGCGCCGTGAAGTGGCGAAGCACCGGCGCCTCGTAGGTGATGCGCAGGCCGTTCAGGCGGTCGCGCCGCTGGTAGAGCTCGATGACCGACTCGGCGACGAAGCGCATGTGCTCGGTGGTGTAGACCCGGCGCGGGATGGCGAGGCGCACGAGCTCGAGCTGCGGGTACGCCATCTCGCCGGTCTTCGGGTCGCGATGGCCGAACATCAGGCTCCCCACCTCGACCGCGCGGATGCCGAACTCGCGATACAGCGCCACCACCAGCGCCTGCCCCGGGTACTGCGACTGCGGGACGTGCGGCAGGAACGCCTTCGCATCCAGGTAGACGGCGTGCCCGCCCACCGGCTTCACGATCGGCACGCCGGCCTGCTCGAGCATCTCGCCGAGGTGCGCGACCTGCCCGATGCGGAACGCCAGGTAATCCTCGTGGAGCACCTCCTCGAGTCCGATCGCCATGGCCTCGAGGTCGCGGCCGGCGAGCCCGCCGTAGGTCGGGAAGCCCTCGACCAGGATGAGCAGGTTGGTGATGCGCTCGGCCCACTCGGCGCTCTTCATGGCGAGGAATCCGCCGATGTTGACGAGCCCGTCCTTCTTGGCGCTCATGGTGCAGCCGTCGCCGTACGAGAACAGCTCGCGCGCGATCTCGCGGATGGACTTGTTCGCGTAGCCGGGCTCGCGCTCGCGGATGAACCAGCTGTTCTCGGCGAAGCGGCAGGCGTCGAAGAACAGCGGCACGCCGTGGCGGTCGCACACGGCGCGCACTTCGCGCACGTTCGCGATCGAGACCGGCTGCCCCCCGCCCGAGTTGTTGGTGACCGTGATCATCACGAGAGGCACCCGGTCGCGTCCCAGCTCGCGCAGCGCGCGTTCGAGCTTCGCCGGGTCGAGGTTGCCCTTGAACGGGTGGTCGCACACCGGGTCCAGCGCCTCGGCGATGACGAGATCGCGGGCTTCCGCGCCCTGGTGCTCCACGTTCGCGCGCGTGGTGTCGAAGTGGATGTTGTTCGGCACCACGTCGCCCTTCTTCAGCACGGTCGAGAACAGCAGGTTCTCGGCCATGCGGCCCTGGTGGGTCGGGATCACGTGCGGGTAGCCGAAGATCTCGCGCACCGCGTCGCGGAAGTGGAAGAAGTTCCGGCTGCCCGCGTACGATTCGTCGCCCATCATGAGCCCTGCCCACTGGCGGTCGCTCATCGCGGAAGTGCCGCTGTCGGTGAGCAGGTCCACGTAGATGCTGTCCGCGGGCACCGCGAAGATGTTGAGGCCGGCCTCGCGGATGAGCCGCTCGCGCTCCTCGCGCGAGACGCGGCGCAGGGGCTCGACCACCTTGATGCGGAAGGGTTCCGCGGGGAGGCGCATGACGGCCGGACTCTAACCCGCCACTCACCCGGCCTCAAGCCGTTCGCCCGGAGGCGCCGGAGGGGTGCGGTGTCGGGAACGCGGGACGCCCGCGCCCGGGCGCGCTCAGTTGCGCTCGCCGTCGCCCGCGCGCGGCTCGTCCTTCG
>CAYHRW010000096.1:8979-9289 GCA_964359105.1 uncultured bacterium | reverse complement strand
CATCGCCTTCGCGGCCAGCAGCCCGCCGAGGAGCTGCGTGGTGCCGCGGGCGACGGCGCGGGAGGTGCTCAAGGCGTCTGGGATCCGCGAGGTGCCGGCGGGTCGGGGTCGCACGCGCCCGCGGTGCCCGAGCGGGCGCCGGCGGCGCGGCCCAGATCCGCTCGCCCGGTCTCGGCGGGGGCGCCGGCGACGCCGGCCGCGGAGCGGTCAGGAATCGCGCGGTCGGGCGGAGCGGCCGGCGTAGCCGGCAACCCCCCCCCCCACGGGGAGCGGCCCGCCCGCCAAGCCCCCCGGTGGAAAAGGCCCAAAC
>CAYHRW010000096.1:0-8969 GCA_964359105.1 uncultured bacterium | reverse complement strand
CGCGCCGTGCTCACGGCGGCGGGGCCTCGGGGAGGGTGCGCGATCCGGCGCGCGCGGCGCCGCGCCAGGCGGTGGCCGGCGTGCCGGTCGCGCGGTCGGCAGAACCGGCCGGCGCGGGCGTCTCACGCACGGCGGCCGGGTCCCGGCCGGAGGGCCAAGCGACCGGGTGGAAATGGACCATCCCCCGCCGGAGCATGGCGGTCGGGAAGTGCTTCAAGTGGTTGCGCGGCATGGGGACAGACTCCGGGCCCCCGGCCGGATGCCGGGAGGACCGAAGGGGAATGGCAATGGCTGTGCCGGGGGGCGCGGGCAGGGGCGCGGGCGGAGGCGGGCTTTGCGTGTGGGGTGCCTCTGCAGGATCGAGCCGACGCATGACGGGGCAAGCCGCGGCCCACGGCCACTTGTTGGGAAGGGAGAATAGTCGCGGACTCCCCCCGTATCAGACCAGCGTCCGCAGGAAGGCGATGGCGGGTGCGACCCGTATGCCTTCGGGCGTCACGTAGTCTTTCCGGCCGGTCGCGGAGATCTGCCACGCCTCGCAGCCGGGCGCCCGGGTCTTGAGGTAGCGGAGCCCGCGATCGACGTCGGCGTCTCCCCACTTGCATTCCACGACCGTGAGGATCTTGCGGCGCTCGATGATCACGAAATCCACCTCCCGGCCGTCCACGTCGCGGAAGTAGCGCAGCTCGAGGTCACGCCCCTCGACGTCCTGCTGGAAGTGCACCCACTTGAGCAGGTGCGATGCCACGAGGTTCTCGAACCTCTGGGCGGGCTCGGGAGGCAGCGTCCAGTCCATGTGGTAGTGCTTGGCCGCCTTCCTGACCGCCCGAATCCCCGGCCCCCCCAGGGGGGCGACCCGGAACACCGCGTACAGCCTCTCCAGGATCGCGAGCCACGTGGACACCGTCTTGTGGCTGACCTGGAGGTCCTCGCGGAGCGCGTTGATCGACAGCGGCGACCCGACGAGGACCGGCAGGCGCAGCACGAGCAGCTCGAGGTTGCCGAGATCGTGAACGCGTTCGAGGCTCGTCACCTCTTCGCGGATGATGAGGTTGCGATGTTCCCGCGACCACCGGCGCGCCTCCACCTCCACGCCCCCGAAGAAGGGCTCCGGGAATCCTCCCAGGGTGATCAGCTGCTGAAGGTCGGCCGGCGACTCGATCCCCAGCTCCGCGACCGACAGCGTGTGCAGACGGAGCAGATGGTAGCGACCCTGGAGCGAATCCCCCCCCGCCGGTAGAGATCGAGGCGCGCACTGCCCGTAACGATGATCCGCTGGCCCTTGCTCCGGCCGTCGTAGAGCCCCTTGAGGAGGTTTCGCCAGGACCGGTACTTGTGGATCTCGTCGAACACCCAGAGCGGCGCGGCGGGCAGCTCGCGCCGGAGGATCCGCTCCCGATGTTCCGGCACGTCCCAGTTGAGGTAGCCGCGACGTGCGTCCCGCAGCCCCAGCGCGAGCGTGGTCTTCAGGTCCCCCAGCGTGATGGCCGCCAGCACCGCCTCCTCCTCGCTGAGGGGGTCAGGTCCGTCCTAGCCGGCGTCGGCCGAGAGCAGATACGAGATCACGTCCGCTGCCGAGTAGTGCGTACGGCCGGCGAGGAAGCCGCCGAGCTGGGTGAGATGGTCACCGCCGGTCAGCAGCGGCGGCTCGGCCTGTCCCCCTTCGCGCACCTGCGCAAGCCCGATCGTGGCGAGCAGCGAGTTGCACAGGCACATGCGTCCAACCGTGTCTGCGAGGCTGCCGCCCTTGGCCACAAACGTCCCCTTGGGTTCGCTCGGGCAGCGATAGCCGATGCGGCCGTCCGGCATCGCGTAGGCGGTGCGCAGGTAGCCCAGATCGCAGACCCGCTCGCGAACGGCTGCTGCGGCATCTGCGGCGCCCCACGTGACCACCTTGAACGGGTATCCGGTCGGCGAGGCGCGCGAGTCGGTGCGCACTTCGATCTCGCCACGGGCGGCGTGCGTCAGCACGGTGCTGCGCAGCTCGTCTTCGATTCCGGACTCATCGCAGCACGCGAACAGGGTGCCCACCTGGATGCCGGCCGCGCCGGCGGCGCGCGCTTCGCATAGCCGCTGCGGCGAGCCCGCTCCACCCGCGATCCAGAACGGCAGGCCCAGCTCGCGGATCTTCTCGAGGTCCACCTGGTCGCGTGAGCCGTAGGCGACGTTGCCCCGCTCATCCGCCACGGCGCCGCCGCGTGGCGGCGCGTTGTGGCCGCCGGCGGTGGGACCCTCGATGACGAAGCCGTCCACGGGGCCGGTGGCCTTGCGCACCATCATGGTCGCGAGCGAATCGCTGGCGATGACGGGCAGGAACTTCGGGCGGTGGATGTGCGGCGGCGCACCCTCCCAGAGACTGCCCGGATCGAGCCGCAGGTACCGGGCGGCGTCCGCGGCGCCGCCCTCGACTGCGAAACGAAGCGCGGCGGGCTGATGCAGCGCGAGCGCGTCGAGCACAGCCGGGATCTCGCGCGGGATGCCGGCGCCCATCAGCACGAAGCCGACGCCCGCGAGCATCGCCCCGTACAGCAGCGCCAGGTTCGAGTGCTGCACCTTGGTCAGCAGGTTGATGCCGACGAGGCCGTCGTGGCCTTCCCGCGCGAGCTGAACCTCGACGAACGCCGCGAGCATGATGAACTGCTCGCGCGCCTTGCTCATCACCTGCTGAGGCATGGGCAGCGTGGCGTACGGCGTGCCCGGCGGCAGACCCTCGGGGCGGAAGTAGCGCTTCAGCGCTTCGGCTGCAGCCTGCGGGATGGGGAACTGCTCCATCGCGCGGCGCATGTGACCGCCGATGTCGCCGCTCTGAAGCCGGCGCGCGAGCACGGTGTCGAGCGCCGTACCCGAGACCACTCCCAACTGGCCGAGGCGCGACACGGCCTGCGCGAGCCGCCAGTGGGAGACCCCGACGCCCATGCCGCCCTGGATGATGACCGGAAGCTCCGGCGTGGCCGGAGCATCAGGGCCTGTGGTCCAACGTTGTGTGTCGAACAGCGAGGGCCGCCTTTGGGCTCAGTGCGCTTCCGCGAGGGGGTGTGCAGCGAGGGCATCCGCAAGGTACCACCCACAGGCCGATCCGGACACCCGCCCTCTGCGCCCCCGAATCGGTGCAGCCCGGGCATTGCCACGCGACGCGGTTCTCGCCGCGGGGCGCGGACGGGGTGGCGATTCGAGGGCTGGCTCCAACAAGCCGCAAGCCGGACGCGGAGGCGTCCGGCCTGCGATGGCTACGTCCGGGCTACGCTACAGGCGGTTTTCGGCGACGTCTTCGGTGGATTCGGCGATAACTGCGTGAACGGGGGCGTCGGAGCTGCGAGAGTTGGAGGCGGCACCCGGATTCGAACCTGCGTCTCGGGGTCAATTGGAGGCCCCTGAGAACCTACCACGAGGTCCATCGGGCCCGTTGGATCGCCCTTGATTCGCCCTGCGATTCGGTGGCAATCGAGGCCTGCCGGTCGAGCGCTCCTGTCATCGGCCAAGGCATGACGGCTGGGTGGCCGCCGATGCGAGCCCCCCGGGCAGGCGGGTCGATTGGATCGCGCTTGACTTGCCCGCGCGCTTGAGGGCTATGCGGGGCCGAACAACATGCCGCACAGCCAAGCAGGGCCCCTGGATGTTCCGCACTCCCGGGGTGCCCCCGGGGGCAGAACACCCGTAAACCTCGCGGCCCGTCCAACCGATACCCTTGGGACCTCTCTCCCCCGCACACCCATGCGCGCTCTGATCGTCACCCTCGGATCCCACGGCGACCTCTACCCGTTCCTGGCGATCGGGCGTGCGCTCGAGGCGCGCGGCCACCACTGCACCGTGCTGGTCGATCCCTTCTTCGCCCGTGAGGCCGCCTGCGCGGGCCTCGAGATGCGACCGCTGCCCGATGCGATCTCGTTCGAGAAGCTGTCGCGGCATCCGCATCTGTTCCATCGCTTCCGGGGGCCCGGCCTGCTCATGCGCAATCTCGCCTCGGCGACGCTGCCCCTGACCGAGGCGCTGCGGCACAACCTGTCCACCCACGACCCCGATCTGCTCCTCGCGCATCACATCGTGCTTCCGGCGGCCTGGGTCGCCGGGGAGCGGGGCATCCCACACGCCAACGTCGTGCTGGCGCCGTTCGCCTGGAACACCGCAGCCGATCCGGTGCCGACCATTCAGGTCGGGCCCGGCGCATGGCGAGGGCGGCAGGCACGGATGCTCGCGCGCTTGCTGGACCCCGTGCTGCGAACCGCGTGTGATGCCTGGGTGAACGGCCTGCGCGCCCGCGCCGGATTCCCGCCGGCGCGGAATGCGTTCTGGGGCGGATTCCGCGGCGGAGAACTCAACCTGGGGATGTGGCCGAGCGCCTTCCGACCGCCGCTGCCCGGCGATCCCGCTCAGGGGGTGATCTGCGGGTTCCCGAGTTACGACGGTGACCCCAACACGCGGCTCGACGATGATCTCGAACGCTTCCTCGAGGCGGGAGAGCCGCCCATCGTCTTCACCCTGGGCAGCACCGCGGTCAACAGCGCCGACGGCTTCTTTGCAATCGCCGCCCGGGCCTGCGCTCGCCTCGGGCGCCGCGGCGTACTGCTCGTGGGCCGGGGGAACGTGCCACCCGCCGTGCCGTCCCACGATGTCATCGCCGTGTCCTGGGCACCGCACTCGCTGCTCTTCCCGCGGGCTCTCGCCAATGTCCATCACGGGGGGATCGGAACGTGCGCGCAGGCACTGAGGGCCGGACGCCCGACGCTGGTCATCCCTCACGCGTACGACCAATTCAACAATGCGGTGCGCGTGGAGGCGCTGGGCGCGGGGTTGATGCTCGCGCGACATCGGCTGACGGCGGCACGACTGCACGAGAAGCTGGAGGTCTGCATCGGGGACGCTTCCATCGGTGCCCGGGCGGAGGCTCTCCGCGGGCGACTCACAGGCGAGGACGGAGCCTGCGTGGCGGCCCGCCACCTGGAGCGGCTGGTGGATTCCGGGGGGCGCGCGGCCGCCTGAGCGGCGCGGGGAAGCCGCGGCGGCTCAAGGACTCGTCTTGGCTCGGGCGCGGTCGGACACCGGGATTGCGCGTCGCGAGTCGGCCTATTCGCCCCGGGATTGCCGGTGGAGCACCCGGGGTTTCCGAATCGAGCGGACCTTCCAACGGGCGAGACGAGACTGGACATGAGAGGGGGGCGTACCGCCGGCAGCCGACGCCCCGGCCCTGCGCCCACGAAGGAGCCCTCCCGTCACACGGGGACGCCACCCACGCCACGCGCACCCCCGCACCGCCCACAAGCACCGAAGGCGCCCCGCGCCAGCAGGGCGCCACCGGTCGTCCGCATCAGCCGTGGCCGCGCGCCAGCCCGAACCGATTTCCAGAGGACTCACCGATAGATCGCCTTCACCGCGCCCCAGGTCTTCGAGTGCGTCGTCGTGGGCGCGCACGGGTTGGGCGTGCAGGTGGTGCCGGGCCCCGCCGGCGTGCCGCCGAGCAGCGTGCACTCGCCGGGGAACTGCATGGAGCAGCTGTTGTCCGACATGCAGCAGGCCTGCTCGGTGGGCGGCGCCAGCTCCACGCTCACGTCGTCGATGTAGTAGTACGCCCCACCCGGCCACACGCCCGGGCCCGGAACAGTCGATGTGTTCGCGTCGTCACGAAAGCTGCCGAGCACGATGTGGTCCTCGCCACCGCTCGCCACCACCACGCCACTCACCAGCGTCCAACCCGTGGAATTGGTCAGGTACACGTTGACGGGGCTCTCCACCTGCGGCGTCACCGCGAGCGGCGCGTAGTTGCCCACCGGGCCCACCGGGCCCACCGACAAGTACGCACCCAGTCGGTCGATGGCAAGAATCGAACTGTCGGCCAGCGACACGTAGAACTTCACCAGGTACGACGCGGTCGCCACGAGTGCCGAGGTGAGCGGCGCCTGCACGTACTCGCGGTAGTCCGCCGCTGCCGAGAACGGGATGATCCCGGCATACCCCACACCGGTGCGCGCGGTCTGGTAGCCCTGCTCGTTCTGCGGCACGTTCACCGAGGGAAATGACACCGGCGCGCAGGCATTCAGGTAGTCCGACGTGCCCGTGGTCGGCGCATTCCACGGCGCGGCCTGGTAGATCTGACCAAAACTGGTGGGGCAGCCCACGTAGCTCTCGAAGCTGTCGTTGGGGACCAGGTTCACGGCGTGCGAGGCGCGTGGGGCCATCAGCATGCCGCACACCAGGCCAAGGGCTGTGATCCTGTCGAGGCTGAGTTCCATGGGGCTGCTCCTGTTGGGCGTGGGATCAGGGTCGGCAAGTGGCTTCACCTCAGATGTTCGCCGCGATCCCCCGATTCCAACAGTTCGCGGGTGGGCTTCCCCGACTTCTCGCGACACCGATCGGGGCGGGATGACGAAACGCTGCGTTCCGCAGGAGACTCTTCGTGTCTTGGGGGCGTGCCTGCGCAGGGAGTGAGACTGGCGCAGGGCACGCAGGATGCGAGACTTGGAGGCGGCACCCGGATTCGAACCGGGGAATAAGGGTTTTGCAGACCCTCGCCTTACCACTTGGCTATGCCGCCTCGGAAATGTCGCGGGGCGAGGAAGGTAGCACGCCGGAAGAGGGAGCAACAACTTGAGTGGCCCGGAGGAGTGTGGGTTCAACAAGCGCCCAAGAGCAAAGTTCTCCACGAAAGCGGGGCAACTCCACCCGTTGGGGACGCCAGCACCTCGCACTGCCCCTTCCGCACATGCCGGACAAGTCGACCCTCACGGAACCCGTGGGCCGTGCGTGCGTCACCGTCGCACGGGCGTCTCGCCTCCCGCCTGGCCCGGTCGCCCACCGACATCGAGCCGTGCGACCACTCCGAAGTGATCGGAGGCCCACACGCTGTCGGGGCCCGCATTCCGAAACATGATGTCGCACGCGCGGGGCGCCAGCCGCGTACGGGCGACTTTCGACACGAAGATGTGGTCGATCGGTCCGGGATCCACTCCGAAGATCGGATTGAACGTCGCGGCCTCCGCACGGGTGGCCGACGGGTGCACGGCCCTGAAGACGTCCACGAAGTCGCGCGCCAACAACCGCAGTTCCGGCGTCTCGAGTTCGGCGTTGAAGTCTCCCGCTAGCACGACTGCACCGTCACCGCGGGTGGAGTCGATGAACGCCAAGAGGTCGCGGATCTGCGTGACCCGGATCGACGAGCCCTCGGACGTGTGATGGAGGTGGGTGTCGTACACGTCGACCACGCGTCCCAGAAAGTCGATGCGCAGATGCGCCACAGTGCGGTAGTCGTTCGACGGGTCCAAGTTCTTTCCACCCGCGTGGAGCACACGATGTCGCGTGAGGATCGCGTTGCCGTAGCGCTTCACACGATGGACGCTGTCGACTGACGTGAAATACATGTGGTAGCCGAGGCTGCCGGCGAGGGTTTCCGCCTGATTCCTCAGGCTGCCGTGCTGCAGCACCTCCTGCAGGCAGAGCACGTCGGGGCGCAGCTCGCGCATCTCCGCGAGGATCACCGACAGCCGCTTCGGCCAGTCCCTCTGGTCGTGCCACAGATTGAGCGTGACCACGGTCAGCGTGTCCGTCGCTTCGGTGCGAGCGCCCCCCGGCACCGCGGCCAGCGCCAGCATCGTGATGAGGGCGGATGATCTCACGGCGGTACCCCTCTCGGCTGAACTGGGGCGCGTTGTGACTGCCTGCGGGCAGTATCCTGCATCGGGCTCACCGGCAGGAAGCCGACCCGTCGAGCCAGCGTCGCCCCTTATCGCGACACCACGACCGCCCGCGTCACGGCCGCAACGCCACTTCGCAACTGGGCCAGGTAGACGTCCACTCCCGTCGCCTGGGTCTCCAGGTAAGCCATTGGAGTTGCGCGCACCCGCTTCGCCAATCCCACCTGGGATCACCGAGCGGATACGTTGCGCGTGTGGTCGACCGTTTCCGACGGGATCGGTGCCCGTCGCGACCGCGGCGGCTTTGGCGAGACCTAACTCCAGCACCTTCACGGCGCGCGCCGGCGTCAGCATCACGTTCCAGAGGTGGTAGAGTGCAACGTGGTCGCGCGTTGCTCCAACTACCCGAACCTCAGGCGGTGGTCCATGGGCGACAAGTCTCCGAAGTCGAAAGAGCGACAAAAGAAGCAGGCTGCGACAGAAAAGGACCAGAAGAAGGCCGACGCCTTTACCAAGGCGCATCCGGCTCCGGCCGTGCCTGGCAAGAAGGGCAAGTAGTCCGTCGGCGAGCATCCACGGCGGCCACTGCGTGGACCTCGTGATCGCGCTGGAGGGCGACGCGGGTCCGGCCGTGGTCGGCCGGGTGAGCGCCGACGACTGCCCGGAAACCCTCGCGCCGGGGGAACGCGTGAGCGTGCGTTTCACCATGGGCGTGATGGTGCGGGTAGCGCGAGAGGTCGTCCATCGCGGCGGCCGACGTCCCCCGCTGTAGCCGCGGTCGCCCGGCGCCGGACAGGAGATCCGCAGCACGTGGATGTTCCAGACTGACTCCCCTACGTCTCCGGGGTCACAGCTGTCGGCCTGCCCTCAGCTGTGACCCTTCTGTGACCCCTTCAGCGTCCGCTTCGGTCCGTCCGTGTCCATTCCTGACCACGAAGAAACAAGACCACCGACGAGCGTAACCGGCCGGGGGATCTTCTCTTGTGTTGCTAGGACGTGGGTTGCGGGGATCGAGGCGAAACTTGTCGATTTCGAGGACAAGTGGATTTGCAGACCCTCGCCTTACCACTTGGCTATGCCGCCGCCACATTCTTGCGCGGCCGAGATTTATAGCGCACCCGCAGATTCAGCGCCAGCCGGCGAGGGTCCACTGGACCCTCGCCTCTGGTCCGGAGCCATACCGCCCGATCGGGCATCTGCGAGCGGGTTGCGCTTCATCCGCTTCGCGAGCTTGAATGGTCGATGGCTACGGTTGCACTCTCGCTCACGCGGCGAGGCTCCAACCGACCCCTTCCCTGCTACTATGCCCCGGTCGCCTCGATCGGGGCCGCGGGCTCCCCGCGGTCC